>NZ_JAKKRO010000073.1:0-19673 GCF_025654235.1 Shewanella sp. SM32
TGGTTCAATGCCTGTTGTGGCTAGTTGGTTTACACGCACAGCAACAGGGCTGGGATAAGCATTTTCAGGCCAATACCATTGGGCATCGAACGGTACTCTCAACGATTCGCTTGGGATTGGAGGTACTCAGGCGGCCTGATTATCAAATCACGGAGAAAGAATTGCTGGCGGCCTGGGTATTATTCGCCAATCAGTTGCTCAAATATGGCTATGCTATGGCTGATTTATGAGGGGATCCTTCAGTGCTATATCTGCCTATAAAGATCTAACGAACAGCCTATGACAAGGCTTCACCCTAGTCGTCTTTCATTCCCCACGGCGAGTCATACGTTAATAGACATCTAACTTGTCACGTAGAAAATTTAAGATGTGCAAGCTATTGTGGACCGCGATTATTCTGTCTCAACCGAAAAACGTTTAAAAACCAACCTAGATCGACTAATTACGACAAAGGGAAAGTACATTTAGCGACTAAGAGACAAAATGTCCACCGAGGGTGACTTGCCCGACAAAAAGACCCACTCAAGTCACATTTTTTATCAGCGTAAAATGAGACTATGGCGAAAGTCACACGATAGGGCCTTACATCTTGACACACTCGACCGTGGCCTTTAATTTGAGCGAAAGATTCTTATTTACAGACTAAAATCACTACAGGTAAATGGCTTGTAAAAGAGGACATTAACCTGAGTCGAATTTACTGACGCTGACAGAGTGACCTTCAGCTTTCGCCTTCATCCGTTATCTTTGGAGTTCTATTTGCCCGTTCATGCCCTGTCTGAAGACCTTAAGTCTCTCATCGACAAACTCATTCAATTAAAGCAAGTTCCACCGACGGAACCGATAGTGCAGTTGTCACTAAACACTGTCGCTATGCCTTTAATTTCATGGCTGGCATCACAGACTCAATACCCAAGGATCTACTGGCATGGGCGCGACAGAATCGAAGAAGTCGCGGCGATAGGGGCGTGCAAAGACTTTAGATTTGAAACCGGAATCAATGATCAGCAACTGGCCATGGCCTACCAAGAGCAGCGAGCCTTATCGACGAATCAGAATATTCGCTACTATGGCGGTGTTGCCTTCGATCGCACTATAGAGTCTTGGCCTGAGTTCGGTAATAGCCGCTTTATCCTGCCGCGCATTGAATTTAGACGCAGTGGTAACAAATTTAGCCTATTAGTGAATCTTAATTTTGCTGATAATGATCACCATAGCGAGATAGATAAGGCCATCGGCGCTATCGAAGCTGTCATGCCTGCTAAGCCACTCTCGCCACCTAAAAAGATCGTTCCACTTGGGCGCAGTGACAAACCTGATTTTGAACGTTGGAAGACATTAGTCGAGCAAGTGGTGGATCCTAAGTTCAATCAAGATACCCCAAAAGTCGTGTTATCCCGCTTAACACAACTTGAAGTCAACGAACCTATCGATCCTTGGATGGTGCTGGCTTGCTGGCAGGGCCGTAATCCCAATAGTTTCCAGTTTGGCTTTCAATTTAGCCCAGATCGCACTTTTATCTCTTGCTCACCAGAGCGTTTATTCCGCCGCCGTCAGCAGGAGCTATTTACCGAGGCACTTGCTGGTACAACGGTACGCGGTCTCAATCGAGAAGAAGATATTGCGCTGGCGAACGCTTTATTAGAAGACAACAAAAATAGCGTTGAAAACCAACTTGTTCGCAGTCACATAGTGAATATGCTCACGCCGCTGAGCAATTATGTTGGCGCCGATGAATTAGCGACTATTTTTAAGCTGAACCATATTCAACATTTACACCGTGCAATTCGAGCCGAATTGAAACCGGGCGTGAATGATTTCCAACTGTTACAAGCCCTGCATCCTACTCCTGCAGTTGGCGGCTTGCCGCGATATTCAGCGCTAAACTTTATTCGTCAACGTGAAGGTTATATTCGTGGTTGGTACGCCGGTGCCTGCGGCTATTTCAATAAATATGAGAGTGAGTTTTCGGTAGCGATCCGCAGTGCGCTGATCGAACCCGGTCGGATTAATCTATTTGCGGGGGCGGGAATTATTGCAGGTTCTGAGCCCGAAGCTGAGTGGCAAGAGCTTGAAAATAAACTCGCAACCATAATGTCGATTTTATTCGAAATGTAATAAGCCTAGTAAACATTAAGACTATTCAGCGCCGTCAGCCCTTCGTTTTTCAATCGTTTCAAGGTAAAGCCTGTCCTGTTCACCCGAATCGATTAAGCGCTTATGTGCAAGGTCAAAATGTTGTTTCAACATCTGGCCTTTCTCGGTGTTAGCGAAAACAAAATAGGTTTCGGCCTTGAGTACACCTTGAATAATCACAAAATTTTGTGGCGCCTTTAATTTAGGAACAAACGTAAGTAAATTAGGTTTGTAATCTAGCACGGCATCTATACGTCCAGCATTTAAGCTATTGAGCATAGTCAACATATCGCTACTTTCTTCGTAATACATAGGCACAGGTGTCAGCATATTGTATCTGTAGGCCAGCATGGCCTGAACCTTCTTGTGGGATAGGCTTTCAATACCGGTCCAGCCTGCTGCTGCCTCGGCAGTAACAGCCACATCGATAGAGTCCACTTCAACCATATTCTCTGTTAATAGCCCCTTTTTAATATCACCCTTGTAAACGCTGAGCGTGATATCGGTACGATTGTGCTCAACAAGATATAAACTGCGGGCAAAAGGCATAAACTGCACATTGAGTTGCCATTCTGGCTCAGGGAAAATCCGCTGAAGTAACTCGAAGTAGTAACCCGTTTTATCACGATTGGCAAATCCCTCCCAAGTTGACGTTGCGACATTGACCACTATCGGCTGAGCGGCGGAAACAGATACAGGTAACACAGCTAAAAATAAGCAAAAAGTAGCAAAAAATCGTCTCATGGCTATCCTCCTTCGACGTATTCAAAGTGTAGAAGAGTTTTCATTCTATGTGCACATTTAAACAGCAGACTTGCATCTTAAAACTCGACCACTATAATGGCGACCCGATTTCAGCACGCTGTCATCGGCAATAAAGTCGTAAACATAATAAATTGAATATTAGCGGGTTCCCTCACCCCGCCCTACACAACTAAAAAGGCCACATATGTTAATGTTAACCACAGCGCAGCTTCGCCGCGCTTTATTCCTATTAGTAGGATTCCACATACTGATTATTTGCGTCAGCAACTACTTAGTACAATTGCCATTTCAACTGTTTGGCTACCACACAACTTGGGGGGCATTCAGCTTTCCGTTCGTGTACTTAGCCACAGATCTCACTGTCCGTATTTTTGGCCAACAAGCCGCACGCAGCATCATACTCAAAGCTATGATTCCCGCTTTGATGATTTCCTACGTGATGGGAGTGATGTTCCATCAAGGCAGCTTTCAAGGTACTGATTCACTTGCACAGTGGAATACCTTTGTGTTCCGAATTGCCTTTGCCAGCTTCGCGGCTTATTTGATTGGTCAGTTGATGGATATTAAGGTTTTTGCCCGTATTCGAGCCAGTCGCTCTTGGTGGGTCGCCCCAGCCGCCTCAACCTTAGTCGGAAATCTGGTCGATACTTTAGTCTTTTTCAGTATCGCCTTTTACGCCTCTTCCGATAGCTTTATGGCAGCCAATTGGCCCGAAATCGCTACAGTCGATTACGGCTTTAAGCTAATCGTGAGCTTAGGCCTTTTCCTACCGGCATACGGTGTTTTGCTAAAAGTCTTACAGGACAAGATTTTGCGAGCCAATCCGCAAGAATCAATTTCCTGATTAACCCAACTGGCCAGACCTGTTATAATTTAACCAGTTAATAGCTCAGCCCTGCTCCTGTTAACGCGCGAGTGGGGCTTATTTTTTATGAGAGTAAACTATGTATTCTATTGAAATTAAAGCAGAGTCAAGTTTGACTCCCGAGTTAGCCGTTCAGCTTATCCAACTTAGCCAACAAATCCCAGAGCTCGATCACCCACTCACAAACGAAGTGTTGGACCAGCGCTTACAGGGCAAGACATGTTTGATCTTAGTCGCATATGTAGAAGGTGAATTGGCAGGGTTTAAACTGGGTTATGAGCAAGAAGAGGCTATATTTTATAGCTGGTTAGGTGGCGTTGCATCCGACTTTAGACGTTTAGGCTTAGCGCAGAGTCTACTCGAATATCAAGAAACTTGGGCACGCCGCCATGGCTATAATCATATTCAGGTGAAAACGATGAATCGTTTTCCTGCGATGCTTAATTTATTGATCAGTAATCAATATTTAATTACTGAACTAACAGCCGATCCTAAAAGCTTAGTCGATCATAAACTGTATCTGTGCAAGTCGATCTAAACCGTTAATGGATGAGGGCAAAACGATATTTGTAAAGATGTGCACTTTTTGCAATAAATAGCTTGCAAACACAATTGAGAATGATTATCGTTAACGTGCGTTCCAAAACTCATCTTTAACAACGATGACTGGTAATCGACGTTGTTATGGAGCTCCTGAGTTTGCAAGCACGACATTGCTCACACACACTCTTTGTGGCCGGACTCATCATCCGGCTTTTTTTTTGCCTAAAAATCAGTAATGCAAAGCCACATAATACAAAGCCAGCAATCGCTCGACATATTTTAATTCAAACTTAATCAGCCAAATACAACACACTGCCTATCTAACGGGATAAGACTAATCTGCAGACATATCGCTGTAGTTGCCCGCAAAGTGTAAGCCATCGTAGGGATTATTTTGCTGATCTTCCTTCGCTTCATGATACAAACCTATGGTAAATAAAGACCCTTTACCCAAAGTTGAACTCACTTCTATCGTGCCACCAATCCGCTTGATAATGCCGTAACTGAGCGAAAGACCTAAACCAGTGCCATCCTTACGTGTGGTATAAAAAGGGTCGAAAATCCGTCCAAGCTGCTCTGGCGCTATCCCTGAGCCTTCATCTTCCACTTCGATTTTGACGCCAATCGGCATATCCTGCTGCACCCAGTCATAGGTTCGCACCCAAATACGTCCTTTACCGTCCATCGCATGCGCCGCATTCACTACAAGATTAATCAAGACTTGCAACAACTGCGGACGATTAACCTGTACTGGACAACTGGCGTTTAACTCAGTGATCAGCACGACTTCTTGTTTTTGAATCGAATGTCGCACCAACACCAACATTTCTTCGATAATGGGAGTCATCGGATGCATTTCTAGTGGTGCGTTGAATTCGCCAGGTCGGCTGTATTGCAACAGGCTACGGATGATAGTGCTGATCCGCCCAACCTGTTGAATGACTAGATCAATTTCTTCTTTTACTACTTCAGCATTATCACCAAGTTCGTAGCGCAGTAATTCCATATTGCCAAGAATTACGGCCGTCGGATTATTGATTTCATGGGCAATACCTGCGGTCAATTCGCCAAGAGCTGTGAGCTTCTCGTTAGTGACGAGCTGTTGACGTGTTTCGTTTAGTAATGCCACGTTACGTTGCAGCTCTAAGGTTTTATCCTGCAGGCTGCGAGTACGCTCTTCAACCTTCATTTCAAGCTGTTCTGCAGCCGCTTGAATTTGGGCATTTCGACGCTGTAGCAAGTCAAGCATACTGTCAAATTGCTCGGCTAAGTTCGATAACTCATTATCCCTATCTAATCCTAAGGCGCCGATACGAATATTGCGCCCCGACTGCACTGCTTGTACAACATGGTGAATACGTTCAATGGGCTGCAATAAACTATAAGCACCGCGATAAACCAGCAGGCCAGAGACCAACAGCACTAACATTAGAATCGTGCCTAGCTCTATGATATTGAGTAAATAATTATGGATAAATGGCGATTCAGAAAAGCCAGTATAGATCATACCGACACGTTGGCCGCGAACATCTTCTAAGGGGGCATAAGCGGAAATAAACCAATCGTTAAATACGAAAGCGCGATCGACCCACTGCTCACCTTGAGTTAACACTTTGTCTTTCACTTCCTCCGATACTAAACTGCCAAGCGCGCGGCCCAGCGTCTCATTGCCTGTGGGATAAAAATGCAGCGGCACGTTGGTGGAAATACGGATGTTATCTAAGAAGATGGTCACAGTACCGATGGAACGCTCGGGCAAGGTGCCTTTGTCGTATACCAGATCACGAATGTGGTCGACAATTCGAGTATCGCGATTAAACAAGATCCCACCATCGAGATACCAAGCCACTTTGCCTTCCATATCAGGGACGGGCAATAGGCTACGGCTCAATAAACCACGTTCTTCAACGGTTTTAACGGGGCTCTGCGCCCGCAAGGTTGCAACTATCGGAATGCTCGCAGTGATAGCCAATTCGGGGTCGATACGTGCTAAACGCTCGGGCGGCAGCACCATCAAGCCGGAGTAAGGTAATAAACCATCTAACTTAGGAAGGATTTGGCGTAAATCTGGGTCTGCGGCCGCTTCGGCAACACTGACTAAACGCAGATAATCGAGATTTAGCTGTTTTTTCTGTTCAAGGAGAAAAGCATCAATACTGGCTCGGTAGCTGACTTCGCCACTTAATTCTTTACCACTGAAAAGTGGCCTAAAGTCATTTTGAAAAGTCCAAGACGTCACCACACGTTCAAGTTGTTTTTCTTGGCGTACTTGCACTTGCTGCAAAGTGTTTTCGGCAACAGATAAGTCAGCTTTAACCTTCATAAACAGCTGCTTACCTGTGTAACTGATGTTCCAGTAAATAGTGATAAACACTAAACTCACCAGTGTCAGTAAAATGGGCAGTAACGTCAGGATTAATATGCGATAGCGCACCTTGGCCTGCATTTGCTGCCAACTGACACCAAAAAAGTGAGTGAAGAATGACACCCTATGACTCCTGTTCGCCACTAAAATCAAACCACTCTTTATACTTGCGATCTAAGGTCTTGCGCGATACGCCTAAATCCCTCGCCGCGGCAGACTTATTGCCAGAATGTAAGTCCACAACACTGGTCACATGGTGTTTTTCCACGTCTTTCAATGGCCAATCCAATGGATAACCCGATGTGGATAAAGACTCACTCTTCAGCTGTTGCTTCCAATATTCCGCTGGCGGTTTGCCCAGCAAAATACAACGCTCAATCATGTTGCGCAGTTCACGAATGTTACCAGGCCACTCGTGTTGCTGTAGTTTCACCATATCTTCATGGCTCCATACGACTTCTCTTACCCCTAATTCAGCGGCAAGTTGGCGAGTGAAATGATGGGTTAACTCCACTACATCTTCGGGTCTATCACGTAATGGCGGGATTAAAATATCGAGCACATTCAGCCGATAATATAAGTCTCGACGGAAATTCCCAGCATCCACTTCATCAATCAGAGTACGGTTAGTGGCCGCGATCACTCGCACATCAATGTTAACTTCTTTCTCGCTGCCCACAGGACGAATCGCTTTTTGCTCTAACACTCGAAGTAAAGCCGTTTGCATTTTTAGTGGCATTTCGCCAATTTCATCGAGAAAAATCGTCCCGCCAGAAGCAAAACTGAATAAACCTTCACGATTGCCTTTCGCACCCGTAAAGGCACCGGCGGTATGGCCAAACAATTCACTTTCGAGCAGTTCAGGGGCGATAGAGCCACAGTTAACTGGGACAAAAGGTCCCTGACGTCCACTAAGCAAATGCAATTGCCGTGCGACTAATTCCTTACCCGTGCCCGACTCACCTTGGATCAAGACGACGGCATTGGTCGGCGCCACACGTTCGATGATATGTTTCACCGACTTCATGGCTTCACTGCTGCCAATAATGGTCGATGAATAACCGATTGAAACCTCACGACGCAGCATCAAGTTTTCACGTTTAAGCAAGCGACGTTCGATACAGCGATCGACCGCAGTCATCATCTGTTCGAGATGGAAAGGTTTCATGATGAAGTCAGACGCACCCGCGCGTAGCGCGGTAATCGCGACTTCCATGTCAGCATAGCCAGTCATAAATATGATGTCCGAACGACGCCCCTGCTCATCCAACGCTTCATGCCATTCGATACCCGAACGACCAGGCAGACGAATGTCAACGATAAGCAAATCGAAATGGCAACGGCTACGCAGCTGCTCCGCATCTTCGATACTGCCCGCCGTTTCGACTAAGGCAAATTTCTTCGAGAGTGCCTTATTTAAAAAACTCCGCATTCCGGGTTCATCATCAACAATCAGTACCGATACTGCCGATGGAAGAGGCTTGAGGTTATTATCTATCTGGCTCATATTGTCTGCTTCTGGACATTTTGACTCATTTGCGACCAATTCTAGCACTGAAAATAGATGAATAGGTCACTATGAACCATCAGAAGTTTGTCCTGAGACAATTTGTCTGTAGAGTATTTGTTAAGCTTGGGATCAAGCTCACAAATTAGGTTAAGCTGTGAAGAAAATGACCGCATTCTCAGCTTGGCATCTAACTTGCTTTCAACCGAACGTATTACAATTTACGAGACCTTCCACTCAGTAGGCATTTGAGTTGGAATCCTATTTTCCGCCAAGGAGTACCCATGCTAAACATGAAATCTCATATGAAGTCATTACTGGGACTGGTTGTTGCAGCCAGTATGTTCACTGTTTTACCCGCTCACTCGACTGAAATTATCAAGTTAGCCACCACCACCAGCACAGAAAACTCAGGCCTATTGAAAGAACTGTTACCTAAGTTCGAAAGTGAATCAGGCTACAAGGTTCAAGTCATCGCCACAGGTACAGGTAAAGCCCTGAAACTAGGTGAGCAAGGTGATGTGGATTTAGTCATGACTCACGCGCCTAGCGCCGAAGCCAAATTCGTAGCCGATGGTTTTGGTGTTGAGCCCCGTGGCATTATGGAAAATGATTTCGTAGTACTTGGCCCTAAAAACGACCCAGCAAAAATCCGTGACAGCAAAACGGCCGAAGAAGCCTTCGTTAAAATGGCAAAATCAGGCGTACCTTTTATCTCTCGTGGTGACAACTCAGGCACTCACATCAAAGAGTTAGAAGTATGGAAAGCGGCAAATGTTACTCCTAACTTCAAAGGTTATACTTCAGTCGGTCAAGGCATGGGTAAAACCCTGCTGATGGCAAACGAAATGCAAGGTTACACTCTGTCTGACCGTGGTACTTTCGTGGCTTATAAAACTAAGCTCGATCTTGCCGTTGATTTCGATGGTGGTAAAACCTTAGCCAACCCATACCAAGTCATTCTCATCAACCCTACTAAATACCCAGATCTGAACCACAAAGGCGCTAAAGCATTCAGCGACTGGTTGATCAGCAAAGAAGGTCAAAGCATGATCAACAGCTTCAAAGTTGAAGGCGAGCAATTGTTCAAGGCAACTTATAGCGAATGAACGACGGCTGGCTAGCACTATTACAGCAGGCGTTAAGCCTGCTGTTTTCTTTAGACCCTGACGTTTGGTCCATCATTTCGATCTCGTTTTCGGTTTCTTTCGCGGCACTGCTGATCACGCTGGTTCCTTCCATGGTGCTCGGCTTTGTGTTGGCGTTTGCGCCATTTCGCGGCAAATGGATAGTCACTAACTTAGTTCAAACTCTGCAATCAATCCCGACAGTGGTTATCGGTCTACTCGTGTATTTACTGCTAACGCGCAACGGTCCTATGGGCGATCTAAAATGGTTATTTACCCAAGAAGGCATGATTCTCGGGCAAATGTTCATCTGTGCCCCCGTGCTAATTGCAATGAGCCAAGCCGCATTCACTAGCGTTGATCGCAGAGCTTGGGAAACCTCACGCACCTTAGGTGCCTCTTGGTGCAGCGCAGTGTGGACAGTATGCCGAGAACTGCGCATGCCCTTACTGCTGGCGATTGTCGCGGCGTTTAGTCGCATTCTGACCGAAGTCGGCTGCTCTATGATGGTCGGCGGCAATATTTTAAACGTGACCCGTAATATTCCTACCGCAATCGCACTTGAAACCAGCAAAGGTGACTTCGCCCAAGCTATCGCCCTCGGGCTAGTGCTGCTAATCTTGGCCTTGATCCTCAACTTTGCCTTAGGTAGTTTACGCGGCAAAGCCATGCCAAGGAGCCATTAAGCAATGACTAAGGTCAAACTGATCGCCCGTGACGTAGAAATGTCCTTTGGTGCGCGCCTGTTATTCAAAGCCGACGTATTATCGCTCTGCCAAGGAGATGTGATTTATCTGCAAGGCGACAATGGCACAGGCAAATCAACCTTGATGAAAATTCTGGCAGGCTTAATACCACCAACCAAAGGCCATATTAAGGCTGTCGGTTTTGCCAAAAATGCTTGGTGGCGACGCAATCCATTGTTAGGTAAGGCTGTTTATCTGCACCAACATCCTTATTTGTTCGACGGCACAGTAGAATATAATCTCACCTATGGGCTGAATTTCAGCTCAGAAACAAAAGCCAAGGCGAAACAGCGGATTACTCAAGCAATTGAGATGGCGCAGCTAGGGTCGCTGCTGCACGAAAGGGCCAGTAATCTCTCTGGTGGCGAAAGACAGCGCCTCGCGATTGCGCGCGCTTGGATCCTACAACCTAAACTATTAATGCTCGATGAACCCACCTCCAATATGGACAAGGATTCCCAAGAGCTAGTATTAAAAATGATCCAACAACTCAAACACGAAGGCACAGGAATGTTACTGAGTAGCCATCAGAATTGCGCGCTAACCGCCATCTGCGAACAACAGTGGCACATAGAAAGTGAGCGCGTGATGACCTCTTATCAACAGCCTGAATCTTTGCCAGCACAGGAGCCTTTGTATGTCATCGCAAATTGATGCCGTTATTCTCGCCGGTGGTATGGCCCGTCGCATGGGTGGCGACGATAAAGGTCTCGTCGAATTAAACGGCGAAGCCATGATTAAGCACACAATAGATAGAATAAAACCTCAGGTTAAGGAGATCCTGATCAACGCAAATCGTAACCAAACACGTTATGCTGAGTTCGGTTTTAAGGTGATAAGTGACGAGCATAGTGGTTTCCTCGGACCTTTAGCGGGTATGATCACCGCTATGGGCCAAACAGATGCAGACTACTTATTGGTAGTGCCCTGCGACTGCCCACTCCTGCCACTCGACCTTGTTCCGCGTATGTTGGCAGCAATTGAAGCAGAAAAAGCCGAGATTGCTGTTGCCAGTGACGGTGAGTATGAACAACCCGTTGTTTTACTCTTAAAACCTAGCTTACGTGACTCGATGAAAGCGTTTCTTGAGGCGGGTGAGCGTAAAGTGGACTTTTGGTATATCAAACATCACTTCGTCGTAGCGTCATTCGCCGACCAGCCCAATGCTTTTGTGAATGTGAATACGCCAGAACAAAAACAACGACTAGCGATAGAAATCACCCAATAGCTAAAAAGGCTCCAATAACCCAAATTAGAGGTGCAAATGAGTAACCCCTTCGTCAATCCGCTCGCTATTCCCGTTCTCGGATTTTGTGCCTACAGTGGCACGGGGAAAACCACCTTACTCAAGCAATTGATCCCCGAATTAAATCAACGTGGCCTGCGCTTAGCCGTAATCAAACATGCCCACCATAATTTCGACGTAGATATTCCCGGCAAAGACAGTTACGAAATGCGTAAAGCGGGTGCGCGACAAATGCTGGTCGCCTCCCATGTACGCTGGGCGCTGATGACAGAAGATGCGCGCGATGGCGATCCTGAGTTAGTCCATTTACTCAAGCAAATCGAAGCCGACAAAGTCGATATCGTCCTCGTCGAAGGCTTTAAAAAGCTCGCATTACCTAAAATTGAATTGCACCGCGCCGCCCACGGCAAACCTTTTATCTACACCCAAGATGAGAATATCCTCGCCATCGCCTGTTGCGATGACACTCAGTTGCCAAACGACGCACTCCCGAATGAGCTGCGCCGTCTCGATCTCAACAATGTCAGCCAGATTGCCGATTTTGTGATGGAGTACGCCCAAAACTGGGAAGCGCCACTCCAATACCCCATTTCGGCCGTGGATACCTGCGCCATAGGCAACAACAAAAACCTTACCGTCAGCCAAGGTTTAGCGCAGATTTTATCCCATGTATCACCTGTGGCAGAGATTGAAGACATTGAGTTAGATGCCTTAGATAACCGCGTACTAGCCAGCGACAGCATTTCTCCCGTCAACGTGCCACAACAAACCAATTCGGCGATGGATGGCTACGCCTTTGTCTATCAAGACCCAATGCCTACCACATTAAAATTGGTGGGAGAGGTTCTTGCCGGTCATCAATATTCGGCCACGCTTAAAGTCGGCGAAACCGTGCGTATCATGACGGGCGCAACAGTGCCTGCAGGTGCTGATACAGTGCAGCCCCGAGAGCTTGCCAAGGAAGTCGATGGCATTGTTAGCTTTGAAGGCCGCATTCTTTCTGGCCAACACGTTCGCCTCGCTGGAGAAGATATTGCTCAAGGCCAAGTCGCACTTGCAAAAGCCACTCGCCTAAGCGCCGCCGAACAAGGTTTACTAGCCTCACTCGGGCTCAATCACGTGAGTGTATATCGCCGCCCAACTGTTGCAGTATTCTCTACCGGCGATGAAGTGAGCCAGCCCGGCGAAGTGCTCAAAGCTAACTGCATTTATGACTCAAACCGCTTTACCATCAAAGCGATGGCAAAACGTCTCGGTTGTGACGTTATCGATTTAGGCATTATCGAAGATTCTGAAGCCGCCCTTGAAGCAACTCTCGCTAAAGCCGCCAACCTTGCTGATGTCGTCATTAGCTCGGGTGGCGTGTCTGTCGGCGATGCGGACTACATTAAAACCGTGCTTGCACGCCTCGGAAAAATTGATTTCTGGCGGATTAGCATGCGTCCGGGTCGGCCACTCGCCTTTGGTAAAGTGAATGACAGCTTATTCTTCGGGCTACCTGGCAACCCAGTCGCAGTCATGGTGTCTTTCCTGCAATTTGTGCAGCCCGCTTTACGAAAATTAGCAGGTGAAGTGAACTGGCAAGCGCAGCTATTCCCTGCAATAAGTGATGAAACTCTACGAAGCCGCCAAGGCCGCACCGAATTTATTCGCGGGATTTATCAGCTTGGTAAAGATGGACGCCTACACGTTAGTAGCACGGGCAACCAAGGTTCTGGGATGTTAAGTTCAATGGTTAAAGGGAATTGCCTCATCATCATAGGGGATGATGCAGAAGCCGTGAATGCAGGTGAAACTGTATTTATTCAACCCTTTGCGGATCTGCTTTAGGATCCAGTGAGTTTTTATGAGTCTAATTGTGGATTCCTTTGGCCGTAAGGTCGAATATTTACGGCTCTCGGTCACCGACCGCTGCGACTTTCGCTGTGTTTATTGCATGACGGAAGATCCCTGTTTTCTGCCAAAGGACCACGTACTCCACCTCGAAGAATTAGCTTGGATTGCCCAAGCCTTTACCGAGCTTGGTGTGACTAAAATTCGCCTGACCGGCGGTGAGCCCTTAGTTCGCACCGATTGCGATCAGCTAGTGGGTCTGCTTGGCAAACTGCCTGGGCTGACGGATTTATCCATGACCACCAATGGTTCAAGGCTGACAAAATTCGCTAAACCCATGTTTGATGCAGGATTAAAGCGCCTCAATATCAGCCTAGATACCTTAAACCCCACACTGTTTACTCAGCTAACGCGTAACGGCAAATTAGACAGAGTCATCGATGGTATTGATGCGGCTATTGCGGCGGGATTTGAACGTATTAAGATTAATGCGGTGATTTTAAAACAGCAGAACGATAATGAAGTTATTGATTTAGTTGATTTCTGCCGTGGCCGTAACTTAGACATCGCCTTTATCGAAGAAATGCCACTTGGCGAAATGGATGAGCGGAAACGCGCCCGTCATTGCAGCAGCGATGAAGTAAAAGCCATCATCAATAGTCACTATCCGCTACAGCTTTCCAACAAACGTACCGGCGGCCCAGCACGTTATTACACTATGGCCGACAGCCCAATCCATATCGGCTTTATCTCGCCCCACAGCCACAACTTCTGCCACGAATGTAATCGCGTGCGCGTCACAGTCGAAGGCCAATTACTGCTGTGTTTAGGCAATGAACATGCCGTTGATCTCAAAAGCATAGTCCGGGAATTTCCGGCTGATATTGAAAGATTAAAAGTCGCTATTCTCGCGGGAATTAATCTCAAGCCTAAGCAGCACGACTTTGGCAATAATCAGGTACAAATCCTACGCTTTATGAATGCCACTGGCGGTTAAGCATCACCACTCCATCGCTTAAGGGCTAGCATCTCAATTTGGCCGTGATAAACTCGAAGCATCACCCCATACTTAGCGTCACACATTTCTATGGCCTTAACTCGTAAGCAATGGAATAACGTCATTATTGTCGCCTGCGTCTTTATGGTCGCCGTGCTGACTTTTATGGATAACAAGACCAATAATGTTCCGAGTGATGCTCAGCTGCTATTTGACGATAATGCGCCGCTTTCACAGCTGCAACTCGACGGGTTATGGCTGCACAAGCAAGCATCACAATGGGAGTGCGACACTAAAATCCTCAACTGTGATGAATGGGCAAAGGCGTGGCAAACCATACGGGTATCCCCCTTAACCACCGCGCCAGAAACCACAGATAATCCGCAAGAATTAGTCATCCAGATTGCAGATATCCGCGATGCTCAACTGTGGATCTATTTTCCCAATGAAGGCGCCTTAAAGTCTCCCGCAGGTAATTGGTATTTAGTACCACCGAGTTTAAGATCTAAACTGCAACCGATCCTCGATGCGAAACCCGCAACTTAAATGCCACCCCATTTTACTTAAGATAAGAAAGAATCCATGCCGGAATTACCAGAAGTTGAAGTCACCCGTCAGGGTATTGCCCCCTACCTTGTCGAGCAAACCGTAGTTGATCTTGTGATCCGCAATGGCTCGTTGCGCTGGCCAGTGCCTGACATAGCCAAACAGATTATCGGCCAAGTCATACGCCAAGTGCGACGCCGTGCTAAGTATCTATTAATCGACACCGACGCGGGCACCAGCATAGTGCATTTGGGTATGTCAGGGAGTTTACGGATTTTGCCCCACGACACGCCAGTGGAAAAGCATGACCATATCGACTTAGTGCTCGCCAACGGCCGCATTTTACGTTTTAACGATCCCAGACGTTTCGGTGCTTGGCTATGGTGTGAACTCCCAGAAGAAGCGCATCCATTACTCGCCAAACTGGGGCCAGAGCCACTGACCCATGCCTTTAATGTCGCACAATTAGCGGCAGCTTTAGCGGGCAAGAAAAAGGCCATCAAACTCTGCCTGATGGATAATCATATAGTGGTGGGAGTGGGTAATATTTACGCCAATGAAGCCCTGTTTGCGGCGGGCATTCACCCAGAGGCCGAAGCAGGTAAAATCGATATCGAGCGTTTGACCGTTTTAGTTGCAGAAGTGAAGCAAATCTTAGCCCACGCCATTAAACAGGGTGGCACCACGCTGAAAGACTTCACCAATGCCGATGGCAAGCCGGGCTACTTCGCCCAAAAACTGCATGTCTATGGTCGCGGCGGTGAAACCTGCACAAGCTGCGGTAACTTGCTGAGTGAAATCCGTTTAGGCCAGCGCACCACAGTTTTTTGTGGCATTTGCCAAACACGCTAATATTGCGTTATTTATAAGCCAAAATGCCAAGCAAGTGCTTGGCATTTTTCGTTATTTAATCAATTATATCTGTCAAAAACGATACTCAAAACTGCTAAATAGCGTGGCATTTGTATCATTTTCTTGAACTTCAAATTCCGATCTCGATACTGTTCCACCTAAGCTCCACATGCCTTTCCACACAGGCATACGGTAAGAAAGCTCCAGCATCAATAAATCTTCTTTTGGCGGTTGTGGTGCCCAAGTGTTCGCCACATTGGAGCCATCTTTATTCAGCTTCGCATAACGCAGCAACGAGGTAAAACCACGGCTGTTATTAAACTGGCCAACTAATCCAACCACGAACACTTGTGCATCGCTATCATAGGTAGAACCCAAAGCACGACCATAGTAGCGAGCACCACTCAGATAGACAGGATCCTCATAGAAACAATTGGCACTATCACCATCGCATTTTACATAGGTGTCCGAATATTCCATGAACAACTTAAACTGCTTACCCGATGTGCCAAAATGGGTATCAATCCCCCAAAGTGAGCCGCAGTCACTACCATTTTCACAACTATGTTCGAGATATAATCCAACAGGGATATCCTGCAAAGTATCGGCATAACGCATATCAATACTTTGAGTTCTATGGCCTGCATCGCGGCGCTCATTCGGCGCACAATCATTTGTACCATCGATACAAACAGCATTACTCGCAACCGAATCCCACCAAGAGTCAAAGTTACAATCTTGGCCCTCACCACAAAATAAGGTCGACCAAGACAATCCCACTTCTAACTGTTTAATCGGTCTTGCACTTAAGCGCATATCCCACTCAGCCGTCTTAGGCACAGCACGATCCACTTCAGTTAAGCTAAATCCGGTTTTAAAGGTCCAAGGACCAATCCAAGATAACCAAGGTGTTTCAAAGGCCGCGGCATTGTTACGGCTCAAGGTTAACGATGACATAGGGCGGGCGTTATTAGAACGATGTAGAGCCGAGTCAAACCCCGGTCCCCACCACTGCTCAACCGCGCCTAAGGTTGCGATCCAATTACCAAAAATGATGGCAAAATAAGACTCATCAAGGCGGAAATTTTTATTATCTTGCGGATCATAGGTTTCTGCCACAGTCGCCTTATAAGCAACACGCGATCCTAAATACTCGTAGGAGCCCAGCACTTCACCTTTCTCGCGATAGTCAGAACCATAATGTTGAAAGCGAGCAGGATCAGATGCTGCCGATACTTTTATCCGTGCATTACCACGATTATCGACAGCATTTTGATAATAAAAATTAACCCGTGCAAAGGCTTGTACTAAAGAGGGAGAAAGCAGCTCAGGCTCAATTTTCGCTAAATCACCACCAATGCCTGACCACATCAATGGATAAGTATTCACTGGCACAGTGATCACACCCGCATCAGCAAGTGCTTGAATGTCAGCTCTAAGATAAATATCAGAGGCATCGACCCAAGGTGCAGCAGCAAGCATTGAAGAAAAAAACAGGCCAGAGGCAATGCTAGTAGCAAGGATCGTGGGGGGAAAAAAAGCCTTCATAACATCCTTTTAAGTATCATCACAAGGCAACAATGCCTCAAAGTTAACACAAAACGCCTACGTAAAAACCATCAGGTACGCAGGTAAAATCTAGGGTTTAACCAACTTAAGCTTTGCCGCCAATGCAGCAGTTACTTCAGGGTGAACAAACTGGCTCACATCGCCACCATGCAAAGCGACTTCCTTAACTAAGGTTGAAGAGATAAATGAGTTTTCCTCGGCAGGCGTTAAAAATACGCTTTCCAGATCAGGGCTCAATCTGCGATTCATATTTGCTAATTGGAATTCATATTCAAAGTCGGATACCGCGCGTAACCCACGCACAAGTACACTGGCCTTTTGCTCCTTGGCAAAATCCACTAGCAACCCCGAAAACCCCACCACCTCAACATTATCCAAATGAGCAGTCACCCGATTGACCAATTCAACTCGCTCTTCAAGGGTGAATCTAGGCTGCTTGGAAGGATTAGCCGCAATGCCAATCACCACATGTTTAAACAGTTTAGCCGCACGCTCAATCAAGTCGGCATGACCATTGGTGATAGGATCAAATGTCCCTGGGTAAATTGCTCTTGTATGCACTTTGCTGACTCAACTCACATGGATGCCAAAAATCATTGCTCGCAAGTCTACTCGTTTTAGCCAAGCGAGTGAATAATCGCAGCAAAAACGACTTTAAATACCGATAAAAAACTTAAAAATAAGCAAGAACGCTATTGATTAAGCCCATGTAAAGGCACGAACAGGTATAATGTTGCACGAAATTAAAACCGACCACATACAATGTTGCTCCCCTATTTAACGATATACACTGAGCAGTGTTAGGTTTAAAAACGACGTTTGAAGACACGCAGAAGAGCATATATGAAGAAAATCGCGATTTTTTGCCATAACTTTTTCTCCAACGGCACAGTGAAAGTCGCCTTGTCGCAGGCAGAAGTGTTACAGGAAGCAGGACAAGATGTACATTTGTTTGTGTTTCACAGGGAAGGCGATTTTATACCTCCGCAAAATGTGACCATTCATTATCTGTTTGAAGCGGGTCAAAAACCTTCGCTACAGGAGCAGATACAACAACTCAAAGCTAAAGTGAGCGCCGCCGAAAAAACGGGCAAGTTTTCACTCTTTCTAAGTAATTCAACTGACTGCGATGTTGTTGTTTCCGGCTGTCATTTCGATCCTTGCTACTACTTCTGTCATTGTGCGTTAAAACAAGAGTTATTGATGGAGTTAAAACGCGGTCCAGTACACTTCTGGCGCAGATGGAAAAAAGCCAAGGCTCTGATCGGCAAAAAAATCATCACAGTCTCAAATGGTATTGCCGACGAACTCAGAGCCACTTCTTGGTTAAAACCCCAGAGCGTGCAAACCATCTACAACCCTTTTCGCTTAGAAGAAATAAAAATTAAGACTCAAGAAGTTATCGCCGAAATTCCCAATGAGCCTTATATGATCCATGTGGGTAGAGTCACTCGTCAAAAGCGCCATGACATTCTCTTCAAAGCATTGAGGGATATGCCGACAGCACCGAAACTCGTGCTTCTCTGTAATCGACCAAATAAAGCGCGTAAATTAGCCAAAAAATACGGTGTTGAGCACCGAATTATCACACCCGGTTTTCAACATAATCCCTATGCTTGGATTGCCAACGCAGAATTAATGCTACTGAGCTCAGATTTTGAAGGCTTGCCAACGGTAGTCATTGAGTCATTGGCCTGTGGCACCCCCGTCGTAAGCACTGACTGCCCTCACGGCCCGAATGAAATCCTTACCGGACATTTAGCTAAATATTTGGTTCCCGTTCGCCAACCTGCATTGTTGGCACAAAAGGCTCTGGAATGTCTGGCATCGCCTCCATCGCTTGAAGACCTTGCTATTCTTAAAGCCGTAGATAGTCAAAATATTGCAAAGCAATATTTGAACTTAGCCGAATAAATATCTTTATACGGTAAAAAAGTAGAAACTCTATTGAATATAAGTAGAGTTTCTACTTAACCTCCAACACCTGTTACACTCTGATACAGTATGAAAGCTCGTTTTAATTGGATTAAAAAACACAAGACGTTAACAAATGCATCAAACAAAGAGTAATAACACACAGAAATACAATACATTTAGCCTGTATAATTACTATTATTGAACATCGATAAAACAGTTTATTATAAGGTTAACCATTCTGTATTTATGAATAAATAAATTCATTGATAGTCTATTTGAAAAATATCAAAATACTTCCCATCAAATAATTCTGCCTAAGTAGAATTAGCAATAAATGATTTTTTGGGGTAGTAATGAGTAAGCTTAAAGTGGCTTTATTAGTTGATGAGTACTTTGGTGGTACAGGCACAGTGCTGAAGAATCCCCTGATGATTTACAAATAAATCATCAAATTAGGGTGGAAGCGCATCTTGTTGCATGATCAAATGGTTTCGCTAAAAACTACACTTGGACAACAAGATGCGCGAAGCCAATATCCTACAACATTCTTTACACCAATACTGCCCAGAACTTCACCTAAAACGATTAAACAGCTTGATGCTGGCCTCTAAGGCACTGATTGAATGTAAGACACTGACCTTGACTGAGTTAGGTCGAAA
>NZ_JAKKRO010000074.1:0-19406 GCF_025654235.1 Shewanella sp. SM32
GAGTCGCCGCGGGAATTGTTGGGATAACGCACCAATGGAGCGTTTCTTTAGAAGTTTGAAATCTGAGTGGATACCCGCTAGTGGTTATGGGAATTTTACAGAAGCAGATAAAGAGATCACAAATTACATCACTGGATACTACAGTGAGACCAGACCCCATCAATATAATGGTGGGTTAACGCCAAATGAGTCAGAACGTTTATATTGGAATGACTCTAAAACCGTGGCCAATTTTACTTGACCACTACAGGTGCAGGGACGCATCCTTCGGAAGCGATAGCAAATTTGGCAATGAGCACAAGGAGCTTTCAACTCCGTTGGGGACGTCATGGAGCATCCAAGGAGGATAGGACGAGCAGTCCTCCTTGGTCGGGTGTGGGGGGAAGCCCCACGACTTTGATTGTGATTAAAGAATTCAAACGAAGTTTGTAATGGTAGAGATCACTATTTCACCGCCGATAGCTCGATAAATGCTGCGGTGTACATTTTTAGGTTCAGCATAAATTGCTTATGGGTGATGAACTCTTTTTCGGTATGGCCTGTGTATTCCACGCCCAGCATCGCTTGGGCAAAACTTAAAGCAATGGGGAATAATTTACTGTTCGTTGAGCCGCCAACTTCAACGGATTTAGGACCAACTATGCCAAGAACGCACGCCCTAGAAACGATAATATCCTCGCCCAGTTTGCCATCATTTTTTGCTTAAAAGCCTGAAAAAAACATTTGTTACAAACTAAACACAAAATCGATGGAACCCCTAGTCCGATACATGTTAAACAGTCACATTAAGCTTAATTTAATGGTTTTAGCCGCACGTAGACTTCAATTTTTTCCTGAAATCCAAGGCCATCATCATGCAAACATCCATAACAATATCGACCTAACGGGGAACAAATAATGAAGGGACTAACCCTCAAACCGCAAGCCCTCACGCCACGCACTGCTAAGCTCACGCTAAGTGCCATCGCTTTCGCCTTAACATTGGGCGCCTGTAGCACACAACAACCCGATGCCAGTGTTCAAACAAGTGCGGCGCCAAATGCAGTGTCAGCGCAAATTATCAGCCAGAATGCGACTAATCCATTCTTTAAACCCTATGATACTTTTATGGAAATTCCGGCCTTCGATAAAATCAAGCCTGAGCATTTTCTCCCCGCATTTAAAGCGGGAATCGCCCAACAACACGAACAAATTCAAGCAATTGTTGATAATAAAGCCAAACCCACCTTCGCCAATACGATTGAAGCAATGGAGTTTTCTGGCGATCTAGTGACGCGCGTTTCTAACGTCTTCTTTAACCTGACGGGCGCGGATACGAATGAAGCATTGCAAGCCCTCTCCAAAGAAGTGTCGCCTATGTTATCGTCCGCCGAAGACGATATTTTGCTTAATGACAAACTGTTTCAAAAAGTTAAAGCCGTCCACGACGCAAAAGACAACCTAAAGCTCAGCACAGCCCAAGCCAAATTGCTGGAAGATACCTATAAATCTTTCACCCGTGGCGGCGCTAACTTAAGCGAGCCAGATAAAACCAAACTGCGCGCGCTGAACGAAGAGATCGGCAAACTCAATTTAACCTTCGGCGATAATCTATTAGCAGAAACCAATGCATTCGAATTAGTGGTTGATAGTAAAGCCGATCTCGCGGGTTTGCCCGCAGATGTGATTGCCACTGCCTTTGAAACCGCCAAAAAACGTGGCCATGAAGGCAAGTGGGTATTTACCACGTCTCGCCCTTCTATCACGCCTTTTTTAACCTATGCTGATAATCGCCAGTTACGTGAAAAACTCTACAAAGGCTATATCGAGCGCGGTAACAACAATAACGCCAACGATAACAAGATTATCCTCGCTAAGATTGCTGCCCTGCGTGCTGAACGTGCTCAACTGATGGGCTATAAAACCCATGCGGATTTCGTGTTAGAAGAACGCACAGCTAAAACACCAGAAAACGTCTACGGTTTACTCAATAAAGTATGGCCAGCGGCATTGGCCCAAGCCAAAACCGAAGTGGCTGATATGCAAGCCATGATTGACGCTCAAGGTGGCAATTTTAAGCTGCAAGCGTGGGACTGGGATTACTACGCCGACAAGATCCGTGTCGCTAAGTACAGCTTTAACGAGCAACAAACGCGCCCGTATTTCTCCCTCGACAGTACATTAAAAGGCGTGTTCTACACGGCTAACCGTTTGTACGGTTTAACATTTAAAGAACGCACCGACTTGCCCAAATACAATGCAGAAGTTCGTACTTGGGAAGTTTACGATAAAGACGGCAAACTGATGGCCATCTTTATGGGTGACTATTTCACCCGTGACAGCAAACGTGGCGGCGCTTGGATGAATTCCTTCCGCAAGCAATACAATATGAATGGCGTTGATTCTAAACCTATTATTGTCAACGTATTAAACTACCCTCGACCAGCGGGTAATGAGCCAGCGTTGCTGACTTTCGATGAAGCCAGCACACTATTCCACGAATTTGGCCACGCACTACACGGCATGTTATCGAACGTGGAATATCGCTCACAGGGCGGCACCGCCGTACCTCGCGATTACGTTGAGTTCCCATCGCAAGTGAATGAAAACTGGATGACTCAGCCAGAAGTGTTAGCCCAATTTGCCAAGCACTACAAAACCGGCAAAGTGATCCCGCAGGAGCTAGTGCAGAAAATCCAAGCGGCCAGCAAGTTCAACCAAGGTTTTTCTACCGTTGAATACATGGCGGCCACTAAACTCGATTTAGATTGGCACACACTAACCGATACAACGCCAAAGGATGCGGCCAAGTTTGAGGCGGACTCGTTAGCAGCAATGGGACTGATTGAAGAAATTAGCCCACGCTATCGCAGCACTTACTTCTCGCATATTTTCGCGGGCGGGTATTCCGCAGGTTATTACAGCTACCTGTGGTCGGATATTTTAGGCGCGGATGCTTTCGAAGCCTTTAAAGAAAACGGCATTTTCGACAAAGCCACTGCAGATTCCTTCCGTAATAATATCCTGTCGAAAGGCGGCAGTGATGATCCTATGCTGATGTATAAAAACTTCCGCGGTAAAGAAGCCGGTATAGAGCCGCTACTACGTAGCCGCGGATTACTGGCCGAGTAACATAACATCATCCCTCTAAATTGAAGTTTGAAATATCACCAACAGGGAGCTAACACTCCCTGTTTTTATTTTACTGATACTAAATAGGGAAATAGCGAGAAAGGTCAAGATGACAGAGTGCAGCTTGGCAGGTAACATCTTGGGGAAAAGATGTTCCGGAACTTACGCCTAAACTTCTTAAATGCGGATTAGTAACAGTGGTACGTTCCCGCTTCACATGTTAACCCACTATGATTCGCCACTTAGGCGGCATTAAATTTTCAATAGAGTTATATGATGAATATTGAGATGGTAGAAAAAGCAGATCATCTTAGTCTGCTCAATATTTGGGAAGCATCGGTGAGAGCAACCCATGACTTTTTAGCAGAAGAAGATCTACAGGAATTAAAGCCGTTGATCCTCGAACAATATTTTGACGCCGTTCACTTAAAGTGCGCTAAAAATGACAATGGAGAAATACTCGGATTCTGCGGGGTACATGATGGCAATATTGAAATGCTGTTCATCTCACCTGACGCGCGCGGAAAAGGTATTGGTTCCATGCTAGCGACACATGCCATTAATGAACTGGGAGCCACAAAGGTGGATGTTAATGAGCAGAATGAGCAAGCAATAGGTTTTTACCAGCATATTGGTTTTTCAGTAACGGGTCGCTCACACGTTGATGGACAGGGTAAACCTTATCCGCTGTTGCATATGGCGTTATATTCCATTGAGGGATTGTAGATGTATCCTGATTCAATTGATGAGAATAGGGTTGGAGAGTATCCGGCGGAAACAAAATCAGGCGGCGGTTATTTCTATGATCAAGTACTAGAATATCGTGTTTGGTGCCGCCCTTGGCAAGGCGCTCCAGATGAATTTGATGGTGAAATCTACTATTACGCATTTCATACTTATAATGAGGCTCTTGAATTTTCGAATGAAACTGACGGGTCTGAAGCGCCTTTAGTACTTGTTAAACAGCTTGAATGGATTGATGAACCAGAAGCAGGACAATTCATTCATAAAACAGGTGAACGCCTAACTGAATGGAGGGTTGAGTGGCTATTAGAGAGTCAACGTAAGGAGGACACTATTGCTAACTTTATAAGTGACAATCAAACATAACAGTTTAATCAATAAAAAATAGTTTAAGACTGTCTTTCGACAACATTCCAACAAACTATTTTGGAACTGTGATTAGGAGCGTTACCTGCAGATTTCCTTATCCTCTAAACTTCCTATCTTGAAACAAAAAATGGTAAATAAATCCGCCCTGACATCAGTAAAAAAAGGCTTGTTAGATTTCCCTAACAAGCCTTTAGCTTTTTACAATTAATCAATTAATCGACTAAACCGCGGCGCTTTAACAGTGCCTCTGTTGTCGGTTTTTTACCAGTAAAGTGGATATAATCTTGCATGAGATCTTCACTGTTACCTTTAGATAAGACTTCCTTACGGAATTTGTCACCATTATCGGCTTTTAAGCCACCTTGCTCACCCATATAGGCAAAGGCATCGGCGGCAAACACTTCGGTCCACAAATACGCGTAATAACCTGCGGAATAACCACCGGAGAAGGCATGGCTAAAGTAGCTCGACTTATAACGGGGTGGTATTGGCGCAAAATCAAGACCATGTTTAGCTAGCACTTGGTGCTCAAACTTCTCTACATCGCTAATTTGAGTATCGGCGCTAATAGAGTGCCATTCCATATCTAACAAGGCCGCAGACAGGTACTCAACGGTATCAAAACCTTGGCCAAACTTATTGGCCGCTAAGATTTTATCAAGCAGCGCCTTAGGAATTGGCTCACCCGTTTTGTAGTGTTTGGCATAGTTAGCAATCACAGCAGGGTCGATATTCCAATCTTCGTTAACCTGTGATGGGAACTCAACAAAGTCACGTGCGGTTGATGTGCCAGCCACGCTTGGGTATTTCACCTGCGAGAATAAACCGTGTATTGCATGGCCAAATTCATGGAACAGAGTGGTCACTTCATCGAAGGTCATTAGCGTTGGGCCATCGGCTGGCTTAGGAATATTAAGCGCGTTATAGACAACGGGCTTAGTGCCGTTCAGACCGCTTTGAGTGACGAACTCATCCATCCACGCGCCGCCGCCTTTGCCTTCACGGGCATACGGGTCTAGATAGAATAAGCCAATAGAACTGTTATCTTTATCAAAGACTTCAAAGGCTAAAACATCGGAATGCCACACAGGTAAATCAGTACGCGGTTTTAAGCTGATGCCATACAATTTATGCATAGCGAAAAACAACCCGTCTTTCAGTACAGTATTAAACTCGAAATAAGGCTTGATACTGCTTTCATCGAGGGAGTATTTCTCTTTACGCACTTTGTCGGCGTAGTAAGCCCAATCCCAAGGTTGCAGCTCAAAATTACCGCCCGCCTTTTTGATTTCAGCTTGAATATCAGCCGCTTCCACTTTGGCGCGAGCTAAAGCTTTTGGCGCTAAATCATCGAGGATTTCATACACAGCGGCTGGTGTTTTCGCCATTTGATCGGCAACCGCATAGGATGCCCAAGTATCGAACCCCAGTAAATTGGCTTTTTTAGCCCGTATTTGCGCCATTTTGACAATCAATGGACCATTGATTGCGACGGCTCTGTGCGCCGAGGTTTCCCATACTTTTTGGCGCAGTTCACGGTTGCTCAGGCTAGAAAGCACAGGTTGACGTGTCGTGTTGACTAAAGTAATCAAATAGCCTTCTTTTCCAGCAGCTTTGGCCGCTGCTGCTAAAGTAGCAATTTCGCTGTCGGATAAACCGGCTAACTGGGCTTTATCAGTCACAACAACCACATCATCTTTAAATGATTTTAAGCTGTTTTGTGAAAAGTCCGTCGCTAAAGTTGCAAGCTCGGCGTTAAAGTCGCGCATCTTAGCTTTATCTTCGGCCGACAATTTCGCGCCAGCGCGAACAAACTGCTCATAGTAGTATTCAACTAAACGCTGATCTTCCGCATTTAGGCTGCTCTTTTGCTGGTATACGGCTTCAACGCGGGCAAATAAAGTCGGATCGAGATAAATATTATCTCGGTGGGCAGATAGCTTAGGTGCAAGATCCGCTTCGGTTTTCTGGAAATCATCATCAGAAATCAGACCTGCGAGATTAAAGAAGGTACGCGATACGCGCGTTAACAATTCACCCGAGGTTTCCATGGCGAGAATGGTATTGTCAAAACTAGCCGCCTGTTTGTTATTCACAATCGCAGCGATTTCTGCATCGTGAGCTTTAATGCCCTGCTCGAAGGCGGGAGCATAATCTGCGGACTGAATAAGATTAAATTGCGGCGCTTGATCTTGCAGTGGACTCTTGCTCAGCAGCACATTAGTTGTTTCGGCTTTGACGGCGGATTGAGTCGCAACGGCATTTTTGGCTTCATTGGTGCTTACATCAGGCTTGTCTGAACAAGCGCCAAGTAACAATGCCGCAGCTACGGCTGTGGTAATAACGGACTTACGCATATTAACTCCCTTGGATGTTGCTGCCCTTTCGATTGTATTTTTAAGGTGAAAGGTGCGCGCAAACGGATTTTGGCTTTCGGTTTACAACAGTCTGTTTTAACGAACTTGTGTAGCTTCGTACGTCAATTTCGATGAACTCTACCTTAACAAGTTACGCGCATTTCAGCCAAGTTTTACCCGCCCAGAGCACAGCTAATTTGTATCACTTTATGTGTATTACTCGTCTAAATAAGCCTATGCCAACGCTACGCTAAACCTAACTCACCTCAATCAAGCCAAGAGACATGTGAGCATAGGTGATCAACATTGGCTAAAATTTGATGTAAAAGAATTATTTAAAAAAATTCTACTGAAGTTTTAAGTCAAATATCCCCGACATAGACAAGGGGCTGAGCAAATAAAATGCCATTCCAATAACAAATATTAATTCTTCTTAATAAACCGTTTACTGTAATTATTTAAACATAGGCGTAACAAATAAACAGGCTAAACGGCTCACTATTTAGGCAAGCAAACCTTGAGTCACAATTTGAAACAGCTTTTATCCGATTAATGTCACATTCAGATCATCAAATGTCTTTATAATTCCCGCTCGTTAACTTAGCGGCAAATTAACCTAACAGTTAAATTACGCTGAATTAACGGGATGATGGGCATGTTCTTTTACGGAACATGCATTGGGGTCAAATAAATATAAATAGAGATAACTATGTTAAATAAGAAAATACTCGCAGTGATGATCACTGCCGCCCTTGGTGTAAGCGCCTGTAATTCTGATGACGACAAAGTCGTTCAAGCCGATTTACGGGTACTCGAAACCACGGATCTGCACACAAATATTATGGATTTCAACTACTACAGTGGCAAAAATGACCCAACTATCGGTCTAGCCCGAACTGCAAGCTTAATCCACGCTGCACGCAACGAAGCCAAAAACAGCGTACTCGTCGACAACGGCGATCTACTGCAAGGCAGCCCAATGGGCGATTACATGGCTAAAGTTGGCCTGCAAATGGGTGATATTCATCCAGCCTATAAAGCCATGAACCTATTAGATTATGAAGTCGGTAATATCGGTAACCATGAATTTAACTATGGTTTAGATTTCTTAAATAAATCCATTAGTGGCGCAGATTTCCCTTATATCAACTCAAACGTTTATTGCGCCGACGATAATGGTTGCTGGAATGAGGTTAAAAAAGGTGAGCATTTATTCACCCCTTATATCATCAAACAAAAAAACATCATCGACAGTGAAGGTAATAATCAAACCATTAACATTGGTTATATTGGTTTTGTGCCACCGCAAATTCTATTGTGGGATAAACAAAATCTGACGGGTAAAGTGACGGTCGAAGATATTATTGAAACCGCAAAAAAATATGTCCCCGAAATGAAAGCCAAAGGGGCCGATATCATTATCGCCATTCCTCACTCTGGCATTGGTTCAACGGAAAATCCTGGCGATCCTATGGCTGAAAATGCCACTTACGCTTTGACTTATGTTGATGGTATCAATGCGATTCTATTCGGCCACAGCCACTCTATCTTCCCAGATGCTAAGTATGCCGACTTACCCAATACCGATGTCACTAAGGGCCTACTGAACGGCGTCCCAGCAGTGATGCCAGGTCGTTGGGGTGATAACTTAGGGGTTGTTGACTTTAAACTTGAACGTAGAGATGGCAAATGGCATGTCCTTAGTGCGAAAACGCAAGCTCGCCCCATATATAATGGTGCAACTAAGGAAGAGTTAGTTAGCCAAGATCCCGCAATTAAAGATGCCGTCGCAGCCGAGCACCAAGGCACACTCGCCTTTGTGGATGAACCTATCGGCGTTGCCGCAGCCGACATGTACAGCTTCCTTACCTTAGTGCAGGACGACCCTACGGTACAAATCGTTTCCGATGCGCAAATCGCTAACGTGAAAGCGAAATTACCTGCAGCATTAAAAGGTCTGCCAGTGCTATCAGCCTCCGCACCCTTTAAAGCGGGCGGTCGCCACGGTACAACCAGTGATGCCGATCAATTTGTGCAAGTTGATAAAGGCCCACTGACCTTTAAAAACGCCGCCGATCTGTACCTGTATCCCAATACTATGGTGGCAGTCAAAGCGACGGGCGCCGAATTGAAAGATTGGCTCGAGTGCTCAGCAAACCAGTTCAATCAAATCGACCCAGCAAAAACTACCCCACAAGGTTTAATCAACTGGGATGGTCATCCAACCTATAACTTCGACGTACTCGATGGGTTAACCTATAAAATTGATGTGACTCAACCAAGCAAGTTTGACCGCGATTGCGCCGTCGTTAATGCCAACGCAAACCGTATCGTTGATTTAAGCTATAAAGACGAAAATGGCAAAGTCATTACAGGTGAAGAATTTGCCGCGAAAGAATTTATCGTCACCTCAAATAACTACCGCGCCTTTGGGGGTAAGTTTGCTGGTACGGGTAGCGACCATGTGGTGCTTGAACTGCCCGATACTAACCGTGAAGCACTAGCGGCTTATATCACAGCGCAATCTCAGTACAACGAAACCACAGGTAAGTACGAAGCTATGGTCAATCCAAGTGCCGATTACAACTGGGATTTCAAAACCATCACTACCAACGTCACATTAGACATTCGCTTCGAAACCCAAGACAGTGACAAAGCCGCTGCCTTTATCGAAGGCAATAAACAACGTGAAATGAAGAAGATCGGTAAGGATGAACTGGGTTTCGCCGTTTATAGCATCAACCTAACCAAATAAGCGTTCAATCCCGAAATATCATGCTCAAAAAGGCTCCTCGTGAGCCTTTTTTATTCCCTACCGATTAAATTAACGCTAATCTGCGCGCTATAAACAGTGTGTCGCCATTTAGTTCATCATGCTCCACACTAAAGGTTAAACCTGCTTTGTGTCGCCAAATATCTGCCTTATTATTTAGCGGCGTCCTCGCAACAACAGAGAAAGCTTATGAAATATCAATCAATCTTATGTGCCACGGCATTAGTGCTGGGGACTGTGCAGCCAGCAACGGCCGATGTTCATCTAAACCTACCTAAAAATGCTGAAGTGCTAACGGTCAATGGCAAGCCAGCAGTAAAGAGTGGCGATCTCGTTTTAGCTGATGGGACCAATCAGATTGCCTTCCGTTATGCCGCGCAATATCGACAACAAGCTGACTCAGCACATTATCTCTCCGACGTGCTCATCGTCCGTTTTGATGCATCAGCACAAACACTCACGCTGACACTTCCCGCTATCAACTCAGCCAGAGATGCAAAGAAATTTGATGAGTCACCTAAGCTGACACTATTAAATGCTCAAGATGAAGCAGTGGGTTTTACCAGCGATAAATTGATTAAGAATGGCATTCAACTGGGACGGGATTTCGAACACGAGATACTGCAGTACAACCTTAGCAATCATCCGGCTTCATTAAATCTCACTATGAATACCGCAACAACGCAAGCAAGCGACGCCATTGCACCAGTATTGGCAAGCCTGCCGCAAATACACCAAACATCAGCAGCGACATCCACGAGCTTGATCGCGCCAGCAGTTATGTCGTCAGCAGTCGCAGCGAACAATGATAAGGCTCAGCAAATCACTCCAGCGACGACACCTAGCCAAGCTGAAATCAGTCAAATGCTGGATTACTGGTACAAACAAGCTAACGACAATACCAAAGCCAGCTTCAAAGCTAAAATAAACAAAGAGTGACCCATACCGCTTCAGTTTATCTATTTAAAACCGCCAGCTTAGTGTCACATATGAACTGGCGGCTCTATTAAAGCTTAGTAAAACTAATATTTCAGAAATATTAAAACTCAGTAAGTCCATTTTCACTTCACAGCTTAATGTCATTTAACACAGCAAAGCTGCTAAGCAACAAATGGTGCGAGTGCCTGTAAAGGTGTTATTTATATATTTGGTAGAACAAATTATAAATATAAAAGACATATCATTTTACAGTCTTCGTAGACTATTATTTATCAACTCGCTTTATAAAATACAGTTAAGCATTTGTAGATAAAAGACTTATCACTTAATTAACTACAAAGAATTCGAACTGAGTAAAATCGAATAGTCTCAGTTCCTCCAGCCAACATAATTAACTATCCGCAAAGCGTTATTTCATAATTAAATATTTTTAAAAATCAAAACCTTGAGCAAGGATAAATACTATTTAGCCTACACATTTAACCGTATGCATTATGATTTACGCTATATATTTTGGCTAGATCCAGAAACAAATGTAACAAAAAATGTCATAAAGGCATTATTTAGCAAGAGTCATTATCAGCTTCAAAGCCTCACTAAGCATGAAAAGATCAATGCTCTAATCCTATTCCATAAAAAACATTCAACCTTTAGACTTATTCAACCTTCAACCTGCTCATTCTTTATACTGATTTAAACTCTCCCCATCAAATGTTAGAAATAAGTTGCCTAAATGATAGGGCGAAAAATTACTAATCAAGTAAAAGGAATAACATGATGGAACTTAAATTAAAAAAAGCTGAGTTAGTGAATCTGTCCCATGATAAAAAAGTCTTACCTAGCGAATTAACACCACAAGTTGCTGGTGGTGTGATAACTCGTGCTTGCGGAGAGTTGACTGCCAATGCATACACCTGCCCTTCTGATCGTACAGGTAGCACTCATCGCTGCTGTCAAATCCCTTAATACGGGGTTCAAGTAACCAAATAGGTTGTGACGTCACAATATAACACAGCATATTTTATCAGTAGATGTGTAAAGGGCATATCCACTATGCCCTTTTGACTTTCTAAATGAGCCAATATGTAGAAGCTGTACTTCATGGAAATAAAGGAAGGTGGTTCAGTGCAATTTAATCAACCCCATCAGTCTAGCCTTGCTAGACAGGCATTGAACGACATAGCTGTGCTATTAGTGAAAGATGCCAAACAATCATTAGAGCAGCAAGGGGTTGGTTTGTTAACTGGCTTAGCTGGGCAACAATTATTTTTCTGGCAATTACATAAACAGTTTCCAGAACTAGTATGCCAACATGAATTTTCAGCACGAATGACATTAATAGAAGAGCAAATACCATTCCTACATTCACAGTTCGCGTTTGGCTATGGACTGACTGGTGTCGCTTGGCTATATGAATTTTTTTTGCATGAAGGGAATTACCAAGCGGAGTTTAATCACAATACTGATGTGCTCTTACTACAACATTTACAACAGAACGACTGGACTGGAGAATTGGAGTTTATTCGCGGACTAAGTGGTTTTGCAGTCTATATAGCGCGGCGTCAAACCGCGGAATTAGGCTTACCTTTGGCCCAAGCGTTATTGACACTACTGGAACAGCAATGGCATCAATTTGCCGATGGTACTGGTGCTTGGGAAATGGCAACAAACTCTTTCTTTAGATTTAATCAGGCAACAGATAACCCTGAATATAATTTAGGATTAGCTCACGGAGTCCCTTCAATCATTGCCTCTCTATTACCATTATTAGCGCATCAGCAACTACACAGCCAAATTCAGACGTTGTTGCAAGCCAGTTGTCAGTGGTTAATTCAGCAGCAACAAACATCAGAGAAATTTGGTAGTTGCTTTGCGTACATCACGGAACAACCGTGCCAGTCACGACTCGGTTGGTGTTATGGCGATGCCACCATCGCCTTAACATTGCTGCGAGTGGGCAATGCAATAAACCGTGATGACTTTACCGCCGCTGGTAAGAACATTGCCTTAAAAGCCGCTCAGCGTAGACTAAAAAGCAGCCAAGTACAGGATGCAGGTATCTGTCATGGTAGTGCAGGTTTGGCTTTAATCTTTCAAGTCATAACACGCTATTACACCGAATCCACTCTTTCACAGGCTGCACAATATTGGTTTGAACATACATTAGCACTATATCAAACATCAGGACTCGACGGTTTTAATGCCGAGCGCGAACAAGATAATTCAAACTGCCGCCTACCAGACCATGGCTTACTTGGAGGCTATGCCGGTATAGGTTTAGTGCTATTGATGGCCTTCAACGTAGAAACTAATTGGCTAGATGCGCTTTTATTAACCAATAATTGATTTCGATGTATTGGCTATTTTTATAACAAGGAATTGTTTATGAGTGTAGAGGTTTTGCAAGCCGCGGATTTTTTTGTTATCCGGGCACCTAGATCAAGTTTGTCTCAACTACGAAAAATACCAACAGAGCCTACGGCCTTAGTCGATTTTCTCGCCAGTTGGTTAGCAAACCCAGCAGTACAAGAAGCCTTATATCTTGCAAGTCCTTCATTGATGGAACGATTGCCTAATTGGCAACTGCAACCACACAGTAAAGCGGCAATTAAAATAACTAACTCCTTATTGAAATATTTTATTCGGTTTAGCTCTAGAGCGACGCCATTTGGGTTATTTGCAGGCGTAGCCTTGGGGCAAGTAGCAAATGAAACGCGCTTACAGTGTGATAGCATGCTGCGAGATAAGCGCCATACCCGCTTTGACATAGCCTATTTAACTGCAATTCGAGCCCAGTTAAGTGAACCAAATGAGGCCGAGAAGTGGCCGTTATTGTGCTATCAAGCAAATCCGACGTTGCAACAACAGAGCGATGGTCTGCATTATATTGAACCGTATTTTTCAGATACTGAGCAAAAATATCGTTTAAGTACCTTGGTATCAGATGAATATTTGCTTGCTATGCTGCAACTGGCGAAGAAGGAAGGGAGCTTTGCTTCGTTACAAGATGGATTTCAACAACTCTATCCTACGGCGAATACTGCAAGCATACAGGATTATATTAAGCAGTTACTTACTGCCGGTGTGCTGCAAGTCAAATTACCACTAACATTAACTTCTGGCTCCCCAGATCAAACTTTTATTACGGCGTTACAAAGTATGGGCGCTACAGACAGTGCTGATATATTGCAACGAGCTCTCACTCAGTTAAACAGCATGGATAAACAACCTGTTAACCCGATTAAGCAATATCAAGAAATTTATCATAGCTTGCAAACACTGCCGTATCCTGTAAGCGAGAATCGCCTATTACAGACTGATATTTTGCGCTCATTTTCACAGTGCCAATTAGCACAAGCAGAAGTATCTGCCCTGATGCCTGCATTATTGGCATTATTAGCGATACGAAAACCTTATAAAACACCACTTAATGACTTTAGCCAAAAATTTGAAACAAGATTTGGTAGCCAGTATGTGCCACTGTTGACCTTATTAGATGACGAAGTTGGTATTTCATTCTCCAGCGATATTGGCTACCACACTTCCTTGTTAGCGGGGTTAAATATCACCAATCGTCACCCCCCCACACAAGATGTTATCGAACCATTGCAACAGACGATTATCGCTGCTCTAAGTGATGTATCCCCAAGCGAAACTGTACTGAAATTAACAAGTGATTCGTTATTGTCTAAACATGAAAGTGCGACATTAATGGCTAAGTTACCCGCTTCCTTCGCGATTAATTTGTCAGCGTATCAACAAGAGGATGGCCGAGTTATTTACTATTATCATGGTTGCTATGGTCCTTCTGCAGCGAATTTACTCGGACGTTTCTGTCATTTATCAACAGATATGCTGCAACAGGTCAAACAACATTTATCTCAAGAAGAAGCGCATTCTCCAGAAGTCCTTTTTGCAGAAGTACTACATATGCCCGAGGGGCGTCCAGGCAATGTCATCGCTAGACCGACATTAAGAGCCTATGAGATTGTTTTTCTTGCTGACAGTCACTTAGCAAATGAGTGGCAAATCCCAATCAGCGATCTATTGGTCTATCAAGAAAATAACGTGTTATGTTTATGGTCACAGCGACTACAAAAAAGAATAATTCCCCGTTTATCCTCTGCCCATAATTTCAGTGATCGTAGTTTAGGGATTTATCGGTTTTTATGCTCACTTCAACATCAAAACTTACAAATGCCTCACTTCTCCTTACCTGATAGCCTGCATAAAGCAAAACGAGTTCCAAGGATCATGTTAGATAATCTGGTCCTGCAAGAGGCCCACAGCAATATTCCAGTAGCACTATTGAAACGCTTGTGGCAAGAAGGCCAGTTTGTTGAATCCGATTGGCAACAACTGCAGAAAGAATATGGTTTAGAGCGTTATATGAGCTATGCCATAGCCGACCATGTGTTACTGATCGATCTGCAAAATAATATGATGTTCCAAATGTTGTTGGCAGAGGTAAATCATAAAAGCCACATTAGGTTGAATGAAGTGCTCGCGATGAAATACCAACCTTTGCTGCAAGGGCCAGATGGCCCTTATCAACATGAAATAATTGTACCGCTGTCAAATAGTGCAGCAATCCCATACTTAGCACCACTCATAGCGCCATTGACGAGCTCAACCAATGACAAGTGTAGGCAGTTCGCGCCTGGCTCAGAATGGCTCAGTGTCAAATTGTATGCAGGGCAAAGTAGTGTGGAGCAACTGTTACTAAAGCAATTGGCACCATGGCTAACGCAGATGCAGCAAGATGGTGTGCTCAAGCATTGGTTCTTTATACGCTATGGCGATCCTGATTGGCATCTACGGCTACGATGTTTTGGCGAGCCGGAACGATTATATGGGGAGTTACTACCCGCACTAAATCGCTTATTAGCGCCATCTCTAGCCAGTGCAGGCTTACATCGAATTGAGTTGTTCACTTACAGGCAGGAGACAGAACGTTACGGGGGTGAGCATATGATGCCTTTGGCTGAGCACTTTTTCTGTTTGGACAGCCAGTTTGTGTTGCAGGCAATATTATTCAGTCAACAAGATGACAGCTTGAGGTGGCGCTTAGCCATTTTAGCGATAGATTTAATTTTAACTCAATTCGATTATTTACCCGCCGAGAAATTTACACTGTTCGATAATTTGCGGGCAGGTTTTGCACAAGAATTTAAAGAAGACTTAGAGTTACGCCAGCAGATGGGCGATAAATATCGACACTATCAATCACAATTACAACAAGATAGCCAATTATTGGATTGGCAGAACCAAACTATTGAGCCATTTAAACAACAAATTCAGCAGAGTTTACAGCAGTTTTCATCTTCGATTACACCATGTTGTCAGGCAATGTTGGCGTTATTTGAGTCCCAACAGGCACAAGGCAGTCGCGATAATTTATTAGGCTCGTTATTACATATGTTTACTAACCGTTTATTCAAGGCTTATGGTCGAGAGCAAGAGTTTGTCGTTTATGACATGTTACGCCGTATCTATCTAAGCAAACGCGCACAACCAGTACGAGGTTTATCGCAATGAGCGATTTATTTCGAAAAGAAGTTGTTGTACAGCAACAGCAAAGATTACAAGGGGAAGTAAGTTTAACCCAGCCAGTTAGTTTTATTGGTTTCACAGTATTGATTAGCACGCTTTTTTTATGTGCATTACTATTTTTGTATTTTAGCGAGTATCAACGCAAAGAACATGTGCAAGGTTCTATCGAACCAGCCATGATGGCGATTCGTTTGCCCACACCTAAATCAGTCAACGCAGGGCATCTTTTAGTACAAGTTGGCGAGCAAGTGCAGCAGAATCAACCTTTAGTACAACCGCTGAACCTCCCAAATACGATGGGAAAATCATTTTTACTAAAAGCTCCTTTTACAGGAACGGTTACCGAAGTTTTATTGCCGTCTGGAGAGGATATCGGCCCATCAAAACCCTCAATATCGTTATTACCGCAACCAGAAACCTTGTTCGCAATTGTATATATACCCTCAAGAGTTATAGGACAACTCACATTGGGGCAGGAGCTACAAATGCGCATAGAGGCACTTCCCTATCAACATTTTGGTGTGCAAACAGCCACTCTAGTTGAGATAGGAAGTCAGCCTATAACCATAAATGAATCGCAACCCTTATCGGAGCCGAGTTATAGAGCCGTTTTAGCATTGACGGAAGACGCAAAAAAATTGCCACTGAGAGCAGGTATGGGATTAGAGGTTGATATTAGCTTCGCGCCACGCAGACTATTGGAGTGGTTGTTTACACCAAATGTTGATGATAAGGGTCAAAACTAATGGCAACACTGCAAGAGAAGCTTAGAACTTGGTCTGGCCGCCGCTTACCCATGATCGTTCAAACTGAGGCCGCAGAATGCGGCTTAGCCTGTATAGCTATGGTGGCCAGCATGCATGGCTATCAAACTGATTTAAATAGCTTAAGACAACGTTTTTCGCTATCGCTAGAAGGCTGTACCTTACTGGATCTGATGCATATTGCAGAGCAGTTGCAACTCAGTAGCCGCCCACTGAAAATTGAATTAGAAGAATTATCCGACTTAGCTACGCCATGTATCTTGCACTGGGATCTCAATCACTTTGTGGTACTAAAGTCAGTGAACACTCAACACTGTATTATTCATGACCCAGCTTTAGGAGTGCGGCGAATATCCCTAACAGAAGTGTCAAAATCATTTACTGGTATCGCTTTAGAATTGACACCGACAGCTACATTTACTGCAGAACAAGCTAAACAATCACTAACATTCTCATCCTTTTTTTCTAAGATCACTGGTTTAAAGCAATCGTTAGGGTTGTTACTCAGTTTGTCCGTTTTTTTACAGCTGTTTATTTTAGCCTCACCTTATTACATTCAACTCGTGGTAGACGCCGTTATTATCAATAATGATGGTCAGTTGCTATTAGTGTTGGCATTAGGCTTTGCCTTGTTACTATTATTTGATGTTGCCACCAATGCTTTACGCAGCTTAGTGCTACTGAATTTCAGCAGCCAACTTAGTGTGCAGCTAGCCAGTAACCTCTTCCATCACTTAGTGCGGCTACCATTGGCCTATTTTGAAAAACGTCATATGGGGGATCTGGTATCACGATTTGGTTCTTTAAGGCAATTACGGGAACTGCTGACTACCGGCATTATTGAAGCCATCATTGATGGTTTTATGGCGCTAGGAGTTCTATGCATGATCTTCTTTTACAGCCCGTTATTGTCTCTCGTCGTGCTAGTGGCAGTGCTAGCATATTGCGCCTTGAGATTAGCGTTATATCGGTCCTTACGCTTAGCCTCAGAGCAGCAAATTCTAGCTTTAGCAGGTGAACAATCTAACTTTATGGAAACGATCCGAGCAATTCAAACGGTTAAGCTATTTGGTTTTGAAAGTCAGCGAGAAGCGATTTGGCAAAATCACTATGTTAAAGCAACGAACAGGACCATTACACTCGGGAAATATGAAATTTCGTATCAAATAATGAACAAATTGCTATTTGGTACAGAAAATATTGTAGTGATCTATCTTGCTGCAGAATTAGTAATGGCGGGCAGTTTTACCACAGGAATGTTATTTGCGTTTATTGCCTATAAAGCCCAATTTATGGAGCGTATGAGCAAGTTGATCGAAAAGTTAATTGAATATCGCATGCTAAGTTTACATTTTGAACGGATTGCAGATATTGCCCTAACAGCCAAAGAGCAAACTTATCCACCACAACCAATGCTGCATAAAGTGGCCGGAAATATCTGTCTACAACAGGTTAGTTTTAGTTATAGCTCCGTCGCTGAGCCAGTGTTATACAATCTAGCATTACAAATAAACGCCGGTGAGTCGGTTGCAATTATAGGTCCATCCGGTTGTGGTAAGAGTACCTTAATGAAACTGTTATTAGGGCTATTAACACCAACCGAAGGTGAGATTTTAATCGATGACATACCGTTGGTGAAATTAGGATTAGCTCAATATCGCAAGCAAGTCGCAGCTGTAATGCAAGAAGACCGATTACTTGGTGGGACAATAGAAGATAATATTACTTTTTTTTCGGAAAAAATTGACGTCGAAAAGCTCACTCGTTGTGCACAAATGGCAGCAATACACCAAGATATTTGTCAGATGCCAATGGGCTATAAAAGTTTAATAGGCGATATGGGCTCAGCACTATCCAGTGGGCAAAAACAACGGTTAATTTTGGCGAGAGCGCTGTATCGGGAACCGAAGATTTTATTTATGGATGAAGCAACAAGTCACTTAGACATTGTCACTGAGTCTGTTGTTAATCAAGCGATGAAAAATTTGAATATCACCCGAGTGGTAATCGCCCATCGGCCCGAAACCATTAAAGCTGCAGATAGAGTCATCGATTTAACACAAATTCTACAGCGACCAGCAATTAACAAAGTAAGTTAAATAAAATCAAAATATTGCACCGATGAAATAAATTGTTTATGCCCTCTATCGACTTAAGCGTGTCAGAAGGCTACTTTTATAATAACACCCGTGATTCAGAAAATAACTTGGTCAATTCGATAGTTGAGTTACTTGTCACAAAAATAGACCAAACCCAAGATAAGCAAGCACCTAAAAGCTTGTTATTGTCAGATAGAGATTCACTCTTCTACGTTAATCACATGAATGAGAGCAATGTATAGATGGGATTAAGACAAATTGCAGATGCAAAAAAGCCAGCTTATTCAGCTGGCTTGGTTACATCTCAATGAGATCATTAGGCGCTTGGCGATGACCTACTCTCACATGGGGGTGAAATCATAGCGCTATAAATACTTAGTATTTAGCCATGATTGAACGCGAAGAAGCTTGTCTTCGTAGCCGGGGAGTCCGCTTAGCGGCGGGCGACCGCCATGGATAATGGAATGGACCCATCCACTTTTAATCGGCCTCGCAATGGGCCACGATGTAGTCGCTAAAACTCATCAGAAAGAGGACGGGTCCACCTATGAAGATTACTACAATCGGTTTAGATATCGCAAAGTCTGTTTTTCATGCTGTTGGCGTCGATAAAGCGGGTAAGTTAATCAAAAAGAAAATGCTTAGACGCAAGGACTTACTTCCCTTTCTTGCTCAAATTGAGCCGTGTCTGATTGTG
>NZ_JAKKRO010000075.1:0-19293 GCF_025654235.1 Shewanella sp. SM32
GTTGATGGTTCAATGCCTGTTGTGGCTAGTTGGTTTACACGCACAGCAACAGGGCTGGGATAAGCATTTTCAGGCCAATACCATTGGGCATCGAACGGTACTCTCAACGATTCGCTTGGGATTGGAGGTACTCAGGCGGCCTGATTATCAAATCACGGAGAAAGAATTGCTGGCGGCCTGGGTATTATTCGCCAATCAGTTGCTCAAATATGGCTATGCTATGGCTGATTTATGAGGGGATCCTTCAGGACTTTGCTTCTGCATCCATGCCATAGCTTGCCCTTAATTTATGTTTCGTTGACTTCAGGTTTGACTGGATCTTGGTGAATAATCACCTCAGCATCTTCGAAGGCGGCTTTGACTCTTATCCCTGTTGTATCGGCAATACTGTGGGCTTCATTCAAACTCAAATTGCCATCGAGTTCTAAATGAAATTGAATAAAAACAGTTTTGCCTGCTTGACGAGTGCGCAAATCATGCAATCCTTGCACCCGTGGATCTTCCATCGCGATTTGCGTGATTTGCTGGCGAGTCTCTTCGTCTAGCTCTCTGTCTAACAAGGCTTGAATTGAGCGATAACCTAAGCCAAAGGCTTGATGACCAATATAAAATGCAATCATTACCGCAAATAAACCGTCAGCCCACCACCAACCGTATTGCGCTAATACTAGTGCCAACAATACCGCACCATTAAGGAATAAATCTGATTTATAGTGCAGCGAATCAGCTTCAACCACAGTACTTTTTGTCGCCGCTAATGCGCGTTTCTGCAACATGACTAAAGCTAACGTCATCACAATCGCTATGATAGAAACAACTACACCTATGGTGGCATTTTCAACCGGAACAGGTGTTAATAGACGCTCGCCACCATAGAAAAGTAATAAAAATGCGGAGCCCATAATAAAGGCGGATTGCGCTAGAGACGCTAACGGCTCAGCCTTACCATGACCATATCTGTGGTCATGATCCGGCGGCACAAGCGCGTAACGAATGGCAATAAAATTGATAATAGAAGCGAGAGCATCGGCAAAGGAATCCGTCAAAGATGCCAACATACTGGCAGAGCCGGAATAAAGCCAAGCGAACATCTTGATAAGAATAAGGATCAAAGCGGTAGCCACGGAAGCGCGGCTAGCCAGTTTGACCCAAAAATCGTATTGGGAAGTTTGAGTCATAAGGGATCTATCTTGGGAAGCTATGACCCTATTGTATATCAGCTAAGACGCTTAACCGCGAGGTTCTTTACCAGCTTGTGCTTCAAATCGCGCTTTAAACTTAGCTTGCTGCTCTGGTGTCAGCAGATTAAATATTTGATTATGCAGCTTCATACGTTCAATGGCTTGAGTTTGACGCTGCTCTTGCTGCGCACTCATCAGTGCCTTTGCTTGTGTTTCATCAAAACTAGGCGCGGTAATTAGGGCCTGCATCTCAGTGCGATGTGCCAAGCGTTCCTCTTTCGTTGGACGATTATCAGCACGCGTGGCTTTCTGATCGGCAAACAACTTTTTGACGTCAGCTTTCTGGGCATCCGTTAAATCGAGCCCTTCAAACATACGATGCATGCCACCGTGGTCCATATGTCGGCCGCCATGTTCCATGCGGTCGCCTTTATGGAATTCAGATTTAGAGAAGTCGCAGCCAGCATCCTTAGGTGCAGCATTAACTGCCGTCGCGAAAACCGCAGAACTCGCTAGAATGGCAAACAGGCTCGCTTTCAAAGGTGATAATGTTTTCATAGTGTTAACCTCGATGGTTCAACTTTAATATGGCAAGTAATAAGACACAGTGACGACCCTTTTAAGCCGAGTCACTTTCGACCCTTCCAGTCTAAACCCCTATATGTAAGTGAGGGCGTTGCCTGAGTAAATCACTGTAAAGTTGCGGCAATAACTCTATTCTTTACTTTGGCTTACATTGCTACACAGCAATTGACATCAAAACAGGTATACTCAGCCAAAGCGCTAAAAGTGCCTATGATAAACAGGCACATGAGGCCACATTACAGAGATTAAGGAACAGTATGAGTCGGATATTATTAATCGATGACGATCTGGGGTTATCTGAGCTACTAGGGCAACTGCTCGAGTTAGAAGGGTTTCAATTAACCTTGGCCTACGACGGTAAACAAGGTTTAGATCTGGCACTGACCGCAGATTACGATCTGATCCTACTCGATGTAATGCTACCTAAATTAAACGGTTTTGAAGTGCTACGCGCACTGCGCCAACATAAACAAACCCCAGTATTAATGTTGACGGCCCGTGGCGATGAAATCGATCGCGTAGTTGGGCTTGAAATCGGCGCCGATGATTATCTGCCAAAGCCGTTTAATGACAGAGAGTTAATCGCCCGTATCCGCGCCATTATTCGTCGTTCGAACTTAACAACCCAAGAAATCCATGCCGCGCCCGCCCAAGAGTTTGGCGATCTACGCTTAGATCCATCGCGCCAAGAAGCTTACTGTAATGAGCAATTAATCATACTCACAGGCACTGAATTCACTCTGCTGCACACCCTAGCACTGCACGCTGGAGAGTTGATGAACAAGGAAGAGTTAAACGAGAAAGTGCTCGGCAAAAAACTCATGCCCTTCGATCGCAGCTTAGACATGCATTTATCGAATCTACGTAAAAAACTCCCCGAGCGTAGCGATGGTCGGCCAAGGGTGAAAACCATCCGTGGCAAAGGTTATATTTGGCTCCCATAACGGCGGTATCGACTGTGCCTAATCGTTTATTTATCAAATTATTGCTCGGATTTTGGCTGTGCAGCTCGCTAATCATTGCCTTAGTGGGTCTGTTACCATTGCTGCAACAAAATCACGACCGTGCGCCACTGCCACCTCACCTTGAAAAAGTCCTATCGACGATAGCTAAGCGCATTCAAGAAAACCCCGCCTTACTGGAATCCGATTTTCTTCGGCGCTGGGAAAGACACAGAGACATGGAAGGTAAACCTCTACGGGTCTATCTTGTCAACAGCCAAGGCCAAGTTATCAACACCCACAGGGTGAGTCGCGGTGTGCGCAGCTTTATGCTGATGGCAGATGAAGAAAAACAACCGATTAGCCATCAGTTTAAAGATGAGCTGGTGTTTGGTCCCTATCAATTTAATCTGGGCGCTGAAACCTATTCACTTTATGGCCGCCTACCGGATAACCATCCACGGCCTTGGTTCTTCTTCTTCGCCGAAAATAAGTTATTAACCTTAAGCCTAGCGATTTTCCTTTCGGGATTATTATGTGGCTTGCTCGCGTGGCATTTAGGTAAAGCATTAAATTCACTCAAAAAAAGTGCGAATGCCCTCGCCGAAGGTGACTTAAGTCACCGTGTCGATAAGTCCACCACACAGCGTAAAGATGAAATAGGCCAATTAGCCAAGGCCTTCAATAGCATGGCCGACTCCATCGAAGCTATGGTGAATAATCAGCAGCGGCTCATGGGGGATATTTCCCATGAACTACGCACCCCATTGACGCGGCTACAGTTATCCCTTGCCCTCGCCCGTAAAAAAGGTCAGCAGACCACCGAAACGGAACGCATAGGTTATGAAGCTGAGCAACTCGAAAAGCTTATCAGTGAATTGTTAGAGCTCTCGCGGGTCAAGCTCAGTACTAACGAAACCAAAGTACATTTAGGCTTGGCCGAATCCCTGAGCCAAGTTTTAGACGATGCGGAATTTGAAGCAGAACAGCAAGGTAAAAGCATTACTATCGATATCGATGAAGAAATTGAGTTAGCGCATTTTCCTAAATCACTTTCCCGCGCGATTGAAAATCTGCTGCGTAACGCGATCCGTTATGCCGCAAGCGATATTCACCTGCAGGCGAGTGCGACGGCTGATCAAGTACAAATTACCATAAAAGACGATGGTCCAGGCATAGATGCCGCCGAACTCGATGCCATTTTTAAACCTTTCTACCGCCCAGACTCGGCAAGACAAAGAGAAAGTGGAGGCTGGGGACTTGGGCTGGCAATCACTGAAGCGGCGATCACCGCCCACAAAGGTAAGATTAAAGCCGAGAACCGTATACCAACAGGCCTTAAAGTGACGATTACACTGCCGAAATAGCCGATATGAAGAACAAGTACAGGAGGCTCAACTAATTAATCGTAATTGGCAACACCTCAGTGTTGCCATTGTGTTAAAACGTAGAAAACGAGATTATAGCTTAACTAATACACGTCCGGTAACTTGACCTTGGATAATTTTATTCGCGAAATCAGGCACCTCTGCCAATGATATCTGCTGGCAAGCTTGCTGATAAAAATGTTCGGGTAGTGCTTTAATCACAGCTTCCCACGCCGCTTTTCGTTTCTCGAATGGACAAGAAACGGAGTCGATTCCCAGTAGGCTCACACCCCGTAAAATAAACGGCATAACGGTTGTTGGTAATGCAAAACCTCCCGCTAAACCACAGATAGCGGCGGCGCCACCGTACTGCATTTGCGCTAATGCTTTGGCAAGGATCTTGTTGCCAACGGTATCGACCACACCCGCCCAGAGCTGCGCCTCAAGCGGCTTAGCATCTTGTTCAAGCTCACTGCGATCAATCACTTCTGCGGCACCAAGCTCCTTCAATAAAGGCGCATTCTGTTCAACTCGACCACTGCAGGCGACCACACGATAGCCAGCATTGGCGAACAAAGTCACCGCCACAGAACCCACACCACCACTGGCACCTGTGACAAGAATATCCCCACTTTGCGGTGTTATCCCAGCCTGTTGCAGCGCTTGCACGCACAACATAGCCGTAAGCCCAGCAGTGCCTATCATCATGGATTTAGCGGCATCACAACCTTGCGGCATGGGCACCAGCCAGTCGGCTTTAACTCGCGCTTTTTGCGCCATACCACCCCAGTGGTTTTCGCCCACGCCCCAGCCCGTCAAAATCACCTGATCGCCAACTTGGTATCTTGCATCCGTCGATTCGCGCACCACGCCCGCAAAATCGATGCCTGGTACCATAGGAAACTGACGAATGATTTTGCCAGCACCGGTCACAGCTAAACCATCTTTATAATTCAGCGAGGAATAGGCGACATCAACCAAGACTTCCCCTTCTGGCAAATCAGCTTCTGTAATTTGTGAAACTTGAGCAAACGTGCGTTTATCTTCTTGCGTCAGTAGTAAGGCATCAAACATGAATCGCTCTCCGAAGGCCAAACCGTATTAAACGATATTCAAAAAGTTACCATAAAAGGCATAGACGCTATTAACAAGCAGACTTATGGCTAATAGTAAATGCTGAGATCTAAACAGATTAAAGATAATGACCCAGAGTGATCAAGCGCAAGAGATGGCAAGATCTAGCGTCTTTATTGCTTTAAACTCGCTTGCTGTAAAGCGCCACTTTGACCCCAGTAGCGGGCAAACTCAGTCAAGGTCATTCCGGCATTATTCGTTAGGCTCGCATCGCATTCTTTCGCGTATAGCCGCTTTACGATATTGAATTCGGCCTTAATCACAGCGCCCATCATTGCCGTATTACCACGCTTATCTTGTAAACAAGCATTAGCACCATGCTCAAGCAATAAATCCGTTGCAGCCTCTTGGCCGTTATAGGCCGCCACCATTAGCGCGGTATAGGTTTGACTATTTCTCTGGTCAATAGGGAAGCCCGCATCGAGAAAATGCTCAAGCACTGTGATATCGCCGGTACGCGCTGCAGCAAAAAAGTAGTCCACCAGCAATTGTACTTGTGCGGTATCGGGCTCGTCTGTTTGACTTGCAGTTGCGGATGTAACCAATGGTGCTTGAAGCGAACCCGCCCCCATTGCCACCGACATACTCAGGGCCACAATAATCAATAATAAGATAGCAATAGTGTGTTTCATCAATGGCTCCCAGCACAGCTAAAATAGAGATTTAAACAATGAGACGTGACGAAATGCCCGCAAGACGCTCTCTTAAACTGGGCAGAAAAGAGCTTGTTTACGTCTTGCGGGACTTACTGGATTCGGACAGTTAACGCGCAAATCTCTGCGACCCAAACAGTCCTAAAAATAACGACATCAGATTGAACGCTGTTTAACCTCGGCCAGATCACCCTTTACGGCCTTGGTTAAACGCTCACCAAACTCTGGGTCTGCACGATAAAAGTGACTGAGCATCTGATGTTTCACATTGGTATCGTTCACTTTGCCTAAGTCACCGGCCAAGTTAGTGATCAGATCTGCTCTATCTTGCTTGCTCAAGCTGCGATAAAAGACGCCCGCTTGGCTAAAGTTATCCTGCTTGCTAATAGCCGTTTGTTGCACAGTCCCCGTCAGCGCAGTTGTTACCGCACGATAACGATTATCTTCGGCCAAGGCTAAATGTACGCTCGGTTGATAGTTCACATCGGACTGGGTATGCCCCATATTGCCCGCACCTTCTTGGTTGTGGTTTGCCACCGCCACTAAGGGTTTATTAATCGGCAATTGCGACAAATTCGCGCCGAGTCGATACAGCTGAGTATCGGCGTAGGAGAACATGCGGCCTTGCAGTAATCTGTCTTCCGAAGGCTCAATCCCAGGGATCAAATTCGATGGCGCAAATGCCGCTTGCTCAGTCTCTTGGAAGAAGTTTGCAGGCATGCGGTTCAGCGTCATAGTGCCCACTTTTTGTTCTGGCACATCTAGCCACACCTTAGTGGCGTCTAACGGGTTGTAATCAAACTTATTAAGCTCAGTCGGGTCGAGTAATTGAACGTACAGATCCCACTTAGGATAGTTACCCTTGTTGATCTCACTATAAAGATCATCAGTTAAATGGTTAAAGTTTTGCCCTTGGACTTTAACCACTTCATCGGGACGTAAGCCTTTAACACCTTGCAGACTCTTCCAGTTAAATTTCACGTATTTAACTTGGTTATCTCGATTCACAAATTTGTACGCATGCACACCGAAACCGTCCATTTCACGATAACTGGCAGGTACACCTAAGTTACTGTAAACCTGAGTCAACATATGGGTTGAACCCGCTTCGTGACTGAAAAAATCGAAGAAACGATTCGGATCTTGCATATTGGTCACTGGCGATGGTTTGAGTGAATGCACCATGTCAGGAAACTTGATCGCATCGCGAATGAAGAATACGGGTAAGTTATTACCCACTAAGTCCCAGTTACCTTGGTCCGAATAAAATTTGGTCGCAAACCCTCGGGGATCACGCAGCGTTTCTGGCGAACCTTTCGAGTGGATCACGGTAGAAAAGCGCACAAATACGGGCGTCACTTTACCTTTTTGTGCAAAGGGTGCCGCTTGGGTTAGGTTACTAAAATCGCCACTCGATACAAACTCACCATGGACACCTGTGCCTCTGGCGTGGACGACACGCTCAGGAATACGTTCACGGGCAAAGCGTTGTAGCTTCTGGATAAGCTGCACATCTTGCAATAACACGCTGCCATTACTGCCCGCTGTGGTCGAGTTTTGGTTATCACCCACAGGAGCACCATTGTCACGTGTCAGGGTATTTGTTGGTAAAGTTTGAGCCTGTACATTCAATGTCAGACCCATAGAAATAATTAAAAGGCTTTTAGTAAGATGCATAACAGTTCCTCTTCTATGCATAACGCCAAGCTCTTTTCTGCCTGCCAGCAGTATAGTTCTGAATTTATAATTAGAAGAAGCGATCTTTATCGATTATACGAATCAATAAAACCTATTAGACATAAATTGGCAACAACAAAAAGTCACATTGTCAGATACTGAAGCTAGAGATTGTGGACTAAAACCTCTCGGTTTTAGTCTATTGCGAAGTGGATAAACATGGAGTGATTAAGAGATATTTGGCGATTGATTGAGCTTCGTAACAAGAGCCGTAAGCGAGTATTAATCCTTAAGCCCCATCTGTTTTAATCGCCGGTACAAGGCATTACGGCTGATCCCTAAACGCTTAGCGCATTGGCTCACATTGCCATTACAGGCTTGGTATGCCTGCAGCACATTGCTATAAATCGCCTCATTTAGGGAATCCGATTGAACCTTTGTGACATTCGGCTCCACAGCGAACTTACCACTTTGCAGGGGTGATGCAGAAGGTTGACCACTTACCTCTTTAAATTCATCACATAAGGGTGCAGCTTGTAACAGGTCTCCTTTTAACGGCTCGCATGTGAGTTTAGCAGCCAGATAATCGGGTAAATGTTGCCAATTGAGGATGTTGTCTCCTTCTGCCATCAAGCAAGCGACTTGCATGAGGTTATCCAGCTCACGCAAATTCCCCGGCCAGTCGTATTGCATCATTTGCCCTAACAGTTCTGGGCAGATATCCTGCGCGGCGATACGATGTTTACGATGCAATTTATGGATAATACGCTCGATATCCTGCCGCTCACGCAGCGCAGGTAAACGTACTTGCAGACCATTCAATCGATAGAATAAATCCTGCCGAAACAGCCCTTGAGACACCTGTAGTTCTAAATCCATATGGGTTGCGGCAATGATTTGGATATCGACTTTAAAGCTTTGATTACTGCCAACGGGTACCACTTCGCGTTCTTGCAATACTCTGAGTAAACGACTCTGGGCCGCCAGCGGCATTTCACCGATCTCATCTAAAAATAAAAAGCCGCCGTGGGCTTGGCGAATTTTACCGATAAATCCAGTACGGTTTGCCCCAGTAAAAGCGCCTGCCTGATAACCAAAAAGTTCAGATTCGACTAACTCGGCGGGCAATGCGGCGCAGTTCACTGCCACTAAGGGCTCGGTGCGACGCGCACTCTGGGCATGGAGCTTTTTAACAAATTGCTCTTTACCCACCCCAGTCTCACCGAGCACTAACAGCGGAATTTGCTTGGTGATCACCTTATTGGCATGTTGCCAAGCGCGTTCTAATTGAGGATCGCGAAACCGAACCCCCAATTGATTGAGCGATTTATTGCTAATCGCAACTCGACCCTTAGCGCTGGGAATATTTAAGGATTGAGTCTGTAAATGCAAAGCTAAATGTTGATTAAAGCCACCCGCACGGCTCCAATTATCGCCTAAGTACTGCTCGACGGTATCGCCCACCTTGGCATGATTAAGCAATTGTTTCGCCATGGGATTACAACCCACGATGCGACCATCACTATCGGCAATCACTATGCCCTGCCAACCCGAATTCAACAGATTTGGCTGCGCCGCTAAATCGATTCGATAATGACTATCGGGCAGATGGCACAAAAGCGCGGTCTCGACCTGCTGCGCCAAACTGGACACTAACATCAGCGTCTGCTGGGTATGTCTTTGCTGCTCGCTGGTGATATCAATCACCCCGAGCATGTCACCTTGGGGGGAAAATATCGGGCAAGCAGTGCAACTCATAAAACGATTCTGGCGAATAAAATGTTGCTCACCCACCACAGATACCGCTTGTTTGGCGGTAAGTGCCGTCCCTATCGCATTGGTGCCCTTGTGCTGCTCAAGCCAATTCACCCCAATATCCAGAGCCACATCCGCCAGTTTTGTGGAGTAACGGCTCACGCCCCAATGCCTAAGCACATAACCCTCGGCATCGGAGAGCAAGAGTCGGCTATTAGAATGCGCCATCAACTGATTAAACAAAGGCAAGGCATGGGATTGCACTAATGCTATGAGCATTTGATATTGCTCATGTTTCTGCTTTAGTTCGCAGGCATCGAGCCTAAGATCTTGGGGTAACTGAAATTCTGACAAGCCAGCGCCAATGCTGCGCTGCCACGAATCGGCCAACCACGCCTGTGTCGATGGTAAATGCGGTTTAACTGCCATAGCCGTGCTCCCCCGAGCTGTGTTCCGTTTCGGCACAATTGCTGTGTGCCACTCAATGACAAAGTAACCACAGGACACACTTCTCTCCCTGAGTGCCCATACTTATTCAAATCTGCAAAATTAGCTTTTCATCATACTGTTAGCACAACAAGTGTACAACTCCTGCCAGTTTGGCACTCTCCTTGCGATGCCCCCTTGGTATGCAAGCCTCAGGTGTTGCATAAGAGAACACTAAGCCAATCAATAGGATTGGCTTAAAGCAAAACGAAAAATATTTAAAAAGGCATCCAGCAGAGATGCATCAACAAGACTCCCTTGCTGAAGCCAAGAGCGTAAAAATCGCCAACGCCCAGCATGCCATCCACAAGAAGGAATGATTCTATGATTTATGCTCAACCCGGAACCGCAGGCGCAATCGTTAACTTCAAAGAAAAATACGCTAACTTCATCGGCGGAAAATGGGTCGCCCCAGTCAATGGCAAATACTTCGACAATCGCTCACCCGTGAATGGCCAAAATTTTTGCCAAATCCCACGCTCCGATGCCCAAGATATTGAATTAGCATTAGATGCTGCCCACGCAGCCAAAGACGCTTGGGGTAAAACCTCAGTCACCGAGCGCTCAAACCTGTTACTGCGCATTGCCGATCGCGTCGAGCAAAATCTCGAATACTTAGCCGTTGCCGAAACCTGGGAAAACGGTAAAGCGGTGCGTGAAACCTTAAACGCCGACTTGCCCTTATTCGCCGATCACTTCCGCTACTTTGCGGGTTGTATCCGCGCACAGGAAGGCAGCGCCGCCGATATTGATGGCAACACAGTCAGTTATCACTTCCCAGAGCCTTTAGGCGTGGTCGGCCAGATCATTCCTTGGAACTTCCCGCTCTTAATGGCGGCATGGAAAATCGCCCCTGCGCTGGCGGCAGGTAACTGTGTGGTACTCAAGCCTGCAGAGCAAACACCGGTATCGATTTTGGTCTTGCTCGAACTGATTGAAGACCTATTACCTGCGGGGATCCTTAACGTAGTCAACGGCTTTGGTGCCGAAGCAGGACAAGCACTGGCCACCAGCAAACGCATCGCTAAATTGGCCTTTACGGGTTCCACCGAAATTGGCTATCACATTTTAAAATGCGCCGCCGAGTCCTTAATTCCATCGACCGTTGAGCTTGGCGGTAAGTCGCCTAACGTGTTTTTTGCCGATGTGATGGACCATGAAGACGAATATTTAAATAAAGCCGTCGAAGGTATGTTGCTGGCCTTCTTCAACCAAGGTGAAGTCTGTACTTGCCCATCACGGGTGCTAGTCCAAGAGTCGATTTTCGATCGCTTTATTGAAAAAGTGCTCGCCCGTGCACAAACCATTAAGCAAGGCGATCCCTTAGATACCGACACTCAAGTGGGGGCTCAAGCCTCCAAAGAACAGTTCGATAAAATCTTAAGTTACTTAGCCATAGGTAAGGCTGAAGGTGCAGAAGTGCTATTGGGCGGCACACTTTGCCAACTCGATGGCGGTCAAAGCGAAGGTTATTACATCAGCCCAACCATTATGAAAGGCCACAATAAGATGCGTATCTTCCAAGAAGAGATCTTCGGCCCCGTCATTTCGGTCGCCACCTTTAAAGATGAAGCCGAAGCGCTGGCGATCGCGAACGATACTGAGTACGGCCTAGGCGCTGGCGTGTGGACGCGAGACATGAATACAGCTCAACGTATGGGACGCGGCATTCAAGCGGGCCGCGTTTGGATTAACTGTTACCACGCCTATCCTGCCCATGCCGCCTTTGGTGGTTACAAAAAATCCGGCATCGGCCGCGAAACCCATAAGATGATGCTCAACCACTATCAAAATACCAAGAATCTCTTGGTGAGTTACGATGTGAATCCTTTAGGTTTCTTCTAAGGTTTTGGTGCTCAAACAAGCTGATGTGAGGAAGCTTTTATTAGGTTTTTAAACGTCTTTGTAAGCAAGCTTATAAAACTTTCCGCATGAGTAATAGATACAAGTGATAAACATGAAAGGGCGAATAGCCCTTTCTTTTTTAACTGAATTTAATTCAAACCTCACTCAGTTTATATTATCAATCCGCGCTAAACGCTGAGCTAATTCAGCAAGAGAGGCGGCTGTTTGCGGATCGCTTTGGGGATCGACAACTTCAACCAGTTTAAGCTTTGGCTGAAAAGTTAACCAAGAGCTGCCCGTTGTAATCACTAAATCCAGCACAAACTGACCGTAATAGTGCAACCTCAGTCGGTTATCCGCCATGGGCCAATGGGCATAAAGCAGAAAAGAATCGTACATTTGCGCCAAAGAGGTTGTCGCAATGAGCTTAAACCCTTCATCAAGCAGACTAAACTCGGTCGATTCTTCGAAGGGACAATCAAAAGAAGTGATGACCAAATACCCCGAGGTTTTATTGGGTAAAACGCAGCGATATTGGCCTTCAATCACTAAGCCAGCAATAAAGGTATGAGTATGTTGGCCATTGAAATACAAAGGCATTTTCAGTGGATTAAGCTCAAGTCCATCGGTATGATCTGTTAGCAGTGAAAACCCCGTTATCGGTTGCATCCCTTACCCCACTTATCTCGTCTACCTATCTCGCCTACTTATCCGCGAAAACACACGTCACGTGGCTCTTGCGGATTCAAATCACTAGGACTGGCGGCTTTTCCAATAACAGCCCAATAAGATCAAGTAACCGACAAAATATGCCACGAGATCGAGTGGATCAAAATGGCTACCTATCACTATCCGCGCCAAGCGATTTCCGCCCAAGCCTAGCTTGTCGACTAAACCCCAATACTGGCCAAACTCGATAGCAAAGGCAAACAGCAATACCGCAAACGCCAGCCAAGGAGTTTGAAATAAGCGCTTAATGCCATCGCCGGTGTTTTTTGCTGCGGTATTTTCTACCGGATGGGTATGAGTGACTGGAGCGACAGCCCGCGCCATGCAAAACAGTAAGATCACCACCAATACATCGCCCACAAAACCACGGATAAAACCCGCAGGCGCATATAAAGCGATTAAGACTTCAGTCAAAAATAATAAAACGGCATAAATAAAAAAGGATTTACGACTCGGATTGCGGCTGATGAAAGCGCGAATAACGGCGGTAGACATAGATACGTTAGTCCCTAACTTCACTCGGTTGAGGTGGCAGAATCTACCGTAATACCAAGAGGTTAACAAGCGAGTTTCGTTGACATTTAAAGCTCCCCACCTAGGCAAGCGCGCCACTTAACCCCATCAACTCACTGAATGTTCGCGCCTCAAAATTTAAGCGAGGTTTAAGTTTGGGTTAAGTAGCCTACACCTAAACCCACTTAGGAGCGTCACACCATGTCATCAAACACACTGCAAACCATCAAAGTCTGGGACCTGTTGATCCGCATATTCCATTGGTCTCTCGTCGGCTTTTTCACCTTAGCCTACCTTACTGAAGGCGAAGACGAGTGGATGACCATCCACAGTTACGCAGGTTACAGCATCTTAATTTTACTGGTGTTTCGTCTACTGTGGGGCGTGATTGGTACCCACAATGCGCGCTTTAGCAACTTTATCACTCGCCCTAAAGAAGTGCTGGTGTACCTCAAAGGGCTCATCACGGGCAAAGCCAAAGACTACATAGGCCATAACCCCGCTGGAGCAATGATGATAGTGGCCTTGATTGCCAGCATAGCCATCACGGGATTCTCGGGCATGGCGCTGTACGCCACCGACGGACACGGCCCATTAGCTACGAGCTTTTTCGCCACTTGGCCCGAAGGCGCCATAAAAGAAGTCCATGAATTCTTTGCCAACTTCACCGTGTTCCTTGTGGTCATCCACGTTGGCGGCGTCATCGTCAGCAGCCTATTGCACAAAGAAAACTTAGTCAGAGCCATGGTCACTGGCAGGAAACAACGCCCTGCGGAACAAAAAGATTAATCCATTAGCCATTTTGCTTAGCAATAAGACATCCAGCCCAAAAGGAATGCTCTATGAACAGATTAACCAGACATACGAATAAAAGTCGCCTTGCCATTGTCGCGATTTCCACCTTGCTGCTGACTAGCCTTAGCGCCGCCAACAGTAAAGTGCAAAGCCTGCCACTTAGCGCCGAGCGTATTGGCACGCAGCTGCAAAGCTATCAAGCCCAAGGCGCTGGACCTTTTACCGCCGCCGCAGGACAAAAGCTTTGGCTACAGGACATGGACGGTCGCAGCTGCGCCAGTTGCCATACCGCCAAAGTCACCGACATGGGGATGCACCAAAATACCCGTAAACCCATTGACCCTATGGCGCCGTCGATTACCGCAGATCGGTTAACCGACTCAGCCAAAATCGAGAAATGGTTTACCCGTAACTGTAACTGGACCTTTAAACGCGACTGCACGCCGCAGGAAAAAGGCGATGCCTTACTTTGGTTAAGCCTGCAATAACTGCAATTTTTCGATCAATTAAATTCACTGCCTTCAATTAAAGGTAACGACACAAAAAGGAAGATGTCATGACTAAACAAGCACACCCTATTAGCTGGATCTTAGGTTCATCACTCACAGCTGCGGCATTAGCCATTGGCGTTATCGGCATCAGCCTAACTTTAACTGGCACAGGCTATGCCGACGATGGCCGCGAGCTCAGCCGCGCCATTCCACAGAATGCGGAATACACGGCTGAATGTGGTAGCTGCCACATGGCCTATCCAGCCAATTTACTCCCCGCCGACAAGTGGCGCGCCATTACCGCAGATCTTGAGAACCACTTTGGTGACAACGCCAGCCTAGATCCTCAAGTCACTGCTAGAATTGAGGAATATCTGGTTCAACATGCGGCGCAAAATGGTAAGGTGATGAAAAACAGCACGCCGCTGCTCGTAGGGTCTGGGCCGCAGAAGATCACAGAACAGGCATATTTTATTGGCAAACACGATGAGATCCCAAAACGTATGGTGCAAGATAATCCCAAAGTCGGCTCATTCAGTCAATGCAGCAATTGTCACAACCTCGCAGAGAAGGGCATATTCGATGAAGATACCGTTAATATTCCTGGTTTTGGCCGCTGGGATGATTAGCAGTCCAAGCACTGATGCTCACGACGATGATCTTTCCAGCAAGGTGGTCGAGTGGGTTAAGGAGGGCAAGGTTTTGCCCTTTGACACCATAATGCAACGTTACGAATCACGCCTGCAGGGGCGGCTGCTGGACTTAGAAGTCGAGCAAAAACATGGCAGGATCATCTACGAGCTCGAGATCCTCCGTGACGATGGCATAGTGTATGAAATCAAAATTGACGCCAAAACCGGCGAGTGGCTAAAGGAAAAGGTCGACTGATGCGTTTGCTATTGATTGAAGATGATACCGATCTGGTCGCGCGCCTGATTCCCGCCCTTAACAAGGCGGGTTATACCGTCGAGCACGCCGATAACGGTATTGATGGCGCCTTTTTAGGCGAAGAAGAAAACTTCGAAGCCGTGATCCTCGATCTCGGTTTACCCGGCAAACCCGGTTTACAAGTCCTCGGCCAATGGCGACAAAAAGGCTTAGCCATGCCAGTGCTGATCCTCACCGCACGTGATGCGTGGCACGAGCGGGTCGATGGCCTCAAGGCGGGTGCCGATGATTACCTCGGCAAGCCTTTTCACATTGAAGAACTACTCGCAAGGCTCGAAGTGTTGATCCGCCGCCACTTTGGCCGTGCCGACAATGTGTTGCAGCATGCAGGCGTCTCCCTCGATGTCGACAAACAAGCCGTCACTAATGTTGATGGTGCAGTGATAGAACTGACTAAGATTGAATATCGTCTGCTGCATTACTTAATGGTCAATCCCAGCAAAATCGTCTCTAAGTCAGAGCTCAGTGAACGCATTTACGAAGAAGATCAAATCAAAGACAGCAATGTCATCGAAGTGTACGTCAACCGCCTGCGCCAACGCTTAGGCAAGGATTATATCGAAACCCGCCGCGGCCAAGGTTATCGACTCAAGGAGTAAAGGCGTGTATTCACTCAAGGGTTATCTGACGCGCAATCTGCTGATCACGCTCACCTTTGCCATGGTGCTGTTATTGTATTTTCTATACCAAGGCATCCAAATATTAACCCAAGACTTTGTCGCTTCGCGTCTACAACACGATGCCGACAGCCTGATCTCCGCCCTGAATCATAATCCCGATGGCACATGGGCGCTCACCACAGACCGCTTGCCCAATGTGTACCACAGGGTTAATTCTGGGCATTATTTTGCGATTCAAATCGGCGAGCAAACTCTGCGTTCACGCTCCCTATTCGACCATAACGTGAACATGCCTAAACTGACCGCTGGTGAGCAACACCAAGCCACTGAGTTTGTCAGCAAAGAGCATTGGCTGATGTTCAGTCAGGCCGTTATCAAAGATGATCAATTAGTTACCCTGTGGGTGACAGAAGATATTAGCTCGCTTGAACAAACCCAAGTGCAGTTTTTAGCCTTTGCCAGCGCAGCCGTGTTACTCACGATTGTCATTCTATTAATAGCACAGTATCAATTACTTAAACGCGGTTTTAAACCCTTAGAGCAGATGCCAGAAGCTATCCGGCAAATGCGCACCCAAGGGCAAGAAATCAATCCTGACCAAGTGCCAAGCGAGATAGTCCCACTGATCGAAGAGATAGATCGTTTAGTCAATCAATTGGGCCAGCGAGTACAACGCTCCCGTAATGCCTTGGGTAACTTAGCCCACGAAATGAAACGTCCGTTACAAGGGCTGCAGTCCTACCTAGAAAGCCTTCCACTAGAACAGCGGAGCGAGGGCAGCAAGGTGCTCGCAAACCTGCACCACATCATCGAGAGAGAGCTTAAGCGCACTAAGATTGTCGGCCTGTCCACTCCAGGGCGTTATACCGTACTCGATGACGATCTTGCGCCGCTGATTCAAGTAATGCAGCGCATTTACCCAGACCGCATTATTCACAGCCATTACACGAGCGGCTTAGTAATGCCGTTTGATCGGGATGACTTACTCGAACTCTTAGGCAACTTGCTGGATAATGCCTGCAAGCATGGCCGCAAAAATATTGAGATCCATATCAGTCAGCAGAACGTGCCAACCACAGGCTATGGGATAGAAGTGAGTGATGATGGCGAAGGTGTCTCCGATGCCGCGCTGTCCGTTATCATTGAGCGCGGCATTCGGCTAGATGAAAGCATCCAGGGCCATGGTTTAGGATTATCTATCTGCAAAGATATCGTCGACAGTTATCAAGGCGAACTCGGTTTTAGCCATGCGAAACAAGGCGGGCTTAAAGCCAGCGTATTTCTGCCGCTCCCGAGTTAAACGGTATACTCACTCGGCCTGTGCCACTGAGTTCATGCAAGCTAATAGAGGGTATAATTTGCCCATTCAAATCCCTTTCACCAATCAGTCTAGAGATTTATATGAAAGTTATCGACCTAAAATCTGCCCCGCAACACATTCCACAATTGGCGGAGTGGCATCATCAAGCATGGGCACATTTGAGTTCTGCGGATGCTTCTGTCACCACGCTGATTGAGGAAATGAACGAGTATTTAACTGACGCCGCCATCCCCAAGATGTTTATCTGCGAACAGGAAAATCAAGTGATGGGATCATCTTCATTAATCACTGCAGATATGGACAGCCGAACTGACTTAAGCCCTTGGCTCGCCAATGTGTATGTGAATGCAAACCATCGAAATAAAGGATTAGGTAAGTTGCTAGTCAATGCCGTCGTTGAGCATGCTAGAGCGATTGGTTTACAGAAAATCTATTTGTTTACTGCAGATAAAGCCGATTTTTATCGAACGCTGGGTTGGTCAATGATTTCACAGGAAGATTATAAAGGCGAGATGGTCACGATTATGGAGTATGAATTGAGTCAGCAAAGTTGCTAAGTTAAGAGAGCAAGCTCCACGACGGACGTCGTGAAGCTGTACATGCGGGCTAAATATCTAAATGTGATATCCAATACTTAGCGACAAGCCGATGGCTTTAGTCAATTTCAATATCCACACCGAAACGATTGGATAGTTGGCGTTGCTCGTGCAGAATTTCAATTCGGCGGCGAGTGTCTTGGGTCAACTTGTCTTTGAGACGCAAACCACTGGTAATGGCGGCTTTTTTGGCTTTCTTGCTCTTCATCGGTAAATCAGTTGTCGTTGCATCCGTAGGACTCTCGACGGCTTGAGATTCGATAGACATAGCTAACTCCTTTAATTAGAACCTTAAATAGGCTCTTCCAGTAAATCCCTGCTCTAGACGAAAAAACAGGTCATCTATAATGAGTCAATTCGCCATTCACTATTTAAGTAACAGATAATTTGGCGACTCATAAACTTACGGTCCATATCATTCATCTAAGCCAACAAGATTAAATACATACTGATAGGATGAAGACGATCGAGACATAAGGTCGAAATGAAAAACTGAGTATTGATTGACTTCATCGACGCAACAGAACCCTAACGAGTCCTAAATTTCACGGCGACAAAGCGGCATAACATAGGTAGAGAAAGAACAGGTAGTAATGCAGAAAGGTTGGTAAGCTCGAGCGGCAAAGCGCTGCTGCGCAACAATTAGGCTACGCAACAGTACTACATCTAGCCTAGATTTACGACTTATATGGCATAGCGCCGAGGTAATCTTTCTTGCCAATTTCAACACCGTTGTGGCGCAAAATCGCGTAGGCTGTTGTTACATGGAAGTAAATGTTCGGAATAGCGTGCTCAATGGCAAACTCATAACCTGTAAGATATTTTCCTTCCCATCGTGGTTGTGAGACATGGATCGTGGCCGCATTAGCAAAATCATCCGCTTTAAACGTTGCTAAATAATCCAAAACTGAGCTAATACGCGCTTGCAACTCAGCCAGCGTCGTCTCGCTATCATCATGCTTTGGCACTGTATCTAAGTTATCAGTCAAACGTGCTACGCCAATTTTGGCAGTATCGCAGGCAATTTGAACTTGGCGAATAAGATTGAATTGATCCGGCGCTAAACGTGAGTTTAAAAGAACCGCCATATCAACTTTCTTGAGGTTTGCGAAGCATTCGCCTTTTTCAAGAATAACGCTTAAATTTTTCAGCATCTTGCTAAATTGTACAACCGTTAAATCATAAAGCATGGCATAGACCTCATTGATGGACGCTACAAAACTGCAGCACTTAAGACGATCTTGGGGCAAATTACTCAATTTCAATCATTCTTGGAATTTAAGTATCTGCTTAATAATAAATACTTCAATATAAACAATATTAAGTCAATTAGGACGAGAAAAGATAGACGTTACCAGTAGGGGTAGAGCGTCAGCTACAAGCCGAGAGATTAAAATTATCTCGGACTGTAGTGATGTGATGGACGCCTCAGCACCTAAGCTTGCAGTATTATGCCAAGCTTAAAGCTGACAAATAGTTCTGGAGGTTTCCATCATGGATATTAAAGTTATTGGTATCGATTTAGCCAAAAATGTTTTTCAAGTTTGTGTTTGTCTTATGGATAACTCTGTCATGAGTAACAAAAAGGTTAACAGAAACAAGCTGCTCGATAAAATTAGACAATTCCCCGAAGGTAGCCTTATTGCTATGGAGGCC
>NZ_JAKKRO010000076.1:0-18013 GCF_025654235.1 Shewanella sp. SM32
TTTCTTTCGCACAATATTGAGTTGCATTATTTACCGCCTTACAGCCCGAACCTCAATCCGATAGAAAGACTGTGGAAGGTCATGAATGAGCACGCGAGGAACAGCGTGTACTTCAAAAATAAGCGAGATTTCAGGTCCGCACTGGATAAATTTTTCAAAGAAACATTACCCGATATTGGTGAAAGTTTAGCGTCGCGGATCAATGATAATTTTCAGCTCTTTACCCACGCATCTTCAGGTTGATTGGGTATATGTGTAATTTGCCCTGATATTTCCTCAATTTGGCTTACCATTGAATTCAAAGAAGATAAAGCTTGTTCTGTCTGAGTCACGGCCATTTGCGCCCGTTCAGCCCCTTTATCGATAATATTTGAAGCACTATGTACTTCTTTTTGGAGGGCATCGATAAGCACACTAATATCATCGGTGGAGCTTTGAGTCTTGGACGCCAACGCCCTGACTTCATCGGCAACGACGGCGAAACCACGACCTTGCTCACCCGCCCTAGCGGCTTCAATTGCCGCATTCAAAGCGAGTAGATTTGTTTGCGCCGCAATCGAACTAATCACCTCAAGAATTCGACTAATATTGGTGCTACTTTCGGCCACTTTACTAACGGCTATTTTAGCTTGCAATGACTCTTTCGACATCGTGTCTACATAATCCATTGCTTTAGTTAAACTTTCCTCACTTGCACGAATGTTACGCGACATCGCCTCTGTTTCTACCGCCGTTTGCTCTGATGCTTTAGCGACTTCGAGCGCTGTTGCGCTCATTTCATTTACTGCAGTAACAACACTTTCAATCTCACCATGTTGTCGTTGGACGCTATCACGAGTTAATTGGGCTATTTCTGCTGATGATTGGCTTTCTTGCTGAGTACGACTCGCTAAAACTTTTAATTCTGCAATGAGACTCTTTAGCTTATAAATAAAGGAGTTAAAGCCTTTTGCTAGAGCGATGAGCTCAGCATGTGAGTCGACTTCAATCGATTGGGTCAAGTCACCCTCTGCACTAGCAAGATGCTCTACTCTATTTTGAATCATCTTCAGTGGCGAAATAATGCTGCGAAGCACCAAACTAATGGTGATAACGGCAATAACTGATACGACTAACCCCACTATCAATAGTAGGCTGCCAAGTGATGTAGCCATTTCATCCATTTTATTATTGAGTTCAATTGAGCTTTTATAGGCTTGAGCGTTAGGGACTTGAATAACAAGTGACCATTCAGTATTCGCGAGTGAAATTTTAATCGGATAAGCGACAATAATTTCATCGCCGTCCGTCATGTATTGACCATTCTTATGCAATGAACTAATTTTAGTCGCTAATTTAGGATCTATTGATTCTGATAGAGGACGGGCTTTTTTACTGTCATAGCTGGACGCAACAATAAAGCCATGATTACTCAGCAATGTGACCTTAGCTTGTCCGTCATAAAGGCTCTTTGCTAATCGATCAATTAACGATTGGAATACCGGTAAGTTTACATCAATACCTATTACACCGATGAACTGCTTATGCTTGACTATCGGTACTGTCAGGGAGGTCATTAGCTCAGTATGACCAGGGCTGATTTCGTCTAAATATGGCTCCATTAAACAAGGTTTTAGCGTTTCTTTAGCGCACAGATACCATTCTGCATCACGCACACCAAACTCATTCAGGCTAGTAAGATATTTTTCTTGTGAATCATCAACTTGCCTTTGTTTCACACTGCCATCACTATTACGGGTGTAATACACTTCTAATGCACCAGAAGATGCCACACTATGACTAATCTCTACATTTAAAAATTCGCTATCGAGACCATCGTAACCATTCGGTTCAAATTGCGCGTACATAGAAGAGGTTTGCGAACTTTTCTTTAGCACGGCCGCAAGAGCAAGCTCTAACCTATCGCGCTTTAAGGGTAATTCTTCAGCGGTGCTTTCAACAATCCCCGCAAAAGAAAAAGGAATACGAGAAGCTTCATTAATAAACCCCGCAACCATTTCACCATACTCGCCTGCTCGTGCCTCTAGCTTATCGCGAGTCTCCAGTTGCAGGGTTTTTTGTACTTGTTCAGAAACCTGGATATTTTGTGCGGATAATGCCTGCCAAAGACTTATCGTTAAAATTGCAACAATCAATAAGAACAATGCGGAAGTAATCCACAACAATTTAGTACTGATGGATAAATGCTTCATCTAGTAAACTCCCAAGAGAACGACAATAGCGTAATTATTTTGATCTACTTTATTTTTATACTTTCTATACAGCATTAAAAATAGCACTTAGGGTAAGAATTACCAGTACTTAAGATAAAGAGTTGTCAATGAAATGTAAAACTTTTGAATGACTAAATCAAAAAAAGGCCAAATTCAAATAAATGAATTCAGCCTTTAATATCAAACACTATTCTTGATTGAGTCTAGGATTAGCGTCCCCACAACCAAGCGGCGCCACGCACCCCAGATGAAGCACCATAATAATTTTTAACAACGGGTGTGTGGCACTCTCGGCCAACTACATAGAGCGGCAAAATTTTCGGTAATTCGGTATAAATAGCATCGATGTTAGACACGCCGCCACCAAGGACGATAACATCAGGATCCATCATATTGATCACATGGGCCAATGAACGGGCTAAACGATCAATAAAGCGGTTAAATGCTTGAGTTGCCAGCGGATCTCCCGCTTGCATCATTTGGGCAATTTCAATACCGCTGTCAGCAATACCGCCCGCAGCGCGAAAGTCGCGAACAAAGCCTGTTCCAGATATAAACGTTTCGATACAGTCTCTATTACCACAAAAACACGTCGTGGTATTAAATTCATCGGCTTTCATCCACGGTAAAGGATTATGGCCCCACTCACCACCAATACCATTGCCACCATCATGTACTTGGCCTTTAATTGCGATACCAGCACCACATCCCGTTCCAATAATGGCACCAAATACAACTGACTTTCCTGCGGCAGCGCCATCTACCGCTTCTGATACGGCAAAACAGTTCGCATCATTAGCAATTTTTACTTTACGATTTAATCGAGTCCCCAGATCCACATCAAGTGGATGACCATTGATCCAAGTTGAATTAGCGTTTTTTACTAGGCCAGTAAAAGGAGAAACAACCCCAGGAATACCTATTCCGATAGTGGCGGTTTGCTGCAGGCTGTCTTCGACTTCAGTTACCAATGCAACCAAAGCATTGACTGTCGCAACATATTCTCTCGGTGTCGGGATGCGTTTACGAAAGACTTCGTTACCATCGCTATCTAATGCGACTACCTCGATTTTTGTGCCACCAAGATCGATACCAATTCGTAACATTCATATACTCCGTTTAAATATATTTAACGCAAAGCGGTGCATTAACAACCTGATGCATATCTGCAACTGTAGAGACGCTGCTAAGTAGAACTTTTCGTTTTAAAGTTATCTACATTAGAATTTCCAAGCGCACTATGCCTGCTGGACAAACAGCAATCAACCTCAATGTATTTAAATACACCATAGCGCATACCCGCACATGCCATTATCTGCTTATCCGATAGTACTGCGAATGTTCCTTGATTTATCCGCAGCAGAAAAACTTGGATAGAACTGTCTCCGCTTAAATCCACCTTAAAATTGATAAGGTCATTTGTAACAAAGTCTGTTTTTGCCTATGTCTGCCATTGGTTTGAATTGGTTATCGCCTTATACTTTTGAGCTCAAATATTAAAACAACAATGTTGGAAGCAAGCGATATGACTATTGGGACTGCTCCGGTAAGTAAAACACATTCATTTATGACTGTGTCTCTTATCGAATTATGGGAACGCTTTGGTTATTACGGCATGCAAGCGCTGATTGTGTACTTTATGGTGCAGCGCCTTGGCTTTGATGACTCACGTGCAAACTTAGTATGGAGTGCCTGTGCGGCACTTATTTATGTATCACCGGCGATTGGTGGCTGGGTTGGGGATAAAATTCTCGGCACCAAACGCACTATGCTGCTCGGTGCGGGGATCCTCTCTCTGGGTTATGCACTAATGGCCGTACCCACTGAAAATACGTGGTTTATGTTTTCAGCGCTCGGCGTGATTGTGGTCGGTAACGGCCTATTCAAGCCGAATGCGGGTAACTTAGTCCGTAAAATCTATGAAGGTGACGATTCTAAAATCGACAGTGCTTTTACTATCTATTACATGGCGGTAAACGTGGGTTCGACCTTCTCTATGTTGCTCACGCCTTGGATTAAAGATTACGTTAACGCCCAGTATGGTAACGAATTTGGCTGGCACGCAGCCTTTGCCGTGTGCTGTGTCGGTATATTGGTGGGGTTAGGTAACTATGCACTCATGCGTAAGAGTCTAGTCCATTACGGTTCTGAGCCAGACACTCGCCCAGTGAACAAGAAAAACCTCGCGATTGTATTGGGTCTATCCGCATTGTCGGTTGTCGCTTCAGCCATTATTCTTGAATACGAAGCTGTTGCGCGCGTCTTCGTTTATGCAGCAGGCGTAGCCGTATTGGCAATCTTCTTCCACTTGATCCGCACCAGCGAAACCAGTGAAAGAGCGGGACTGATTGCAGCACTGATCCTTACCGTGCAAACCGTGTTCTTCTTTATTTTCTATCAACAAATGTCAACGTCACTCGCGCTGTTTGCCCTGCGTAACGTGGATTGGGATTTTCAAGTTTTTGGTACCCACTTGTGGACTTGGTCACCTGCCCAGTTCCAAGCATTAAATCCATTATGGATTATGGTATTAAGTCCAGTACTCGCATGGAGCTATTCGTGGGCTGGACGCAATGATAAAGACTTTTCTATCGCGGCGAAGTTTGCTCTCGGTTTTGCCGTTGTGGCGATTGGCTTCTTTATCTATGGCTTTGCGGGCCAATTTGCCGTCAATGGTAAAACCTCTTCATGGATCATGATCTGGGGCTATGCCTCTTACTCTTTAGGGGAATTGCTGGTGAGTGGTCTTGGTCTTGCCATGATTGCCCGCTACGTACCTGCGCGTATGGGCGGCTTTATGATGGGCGCCTATTTCGTCGCCTCAGGTATTTCACAGTATCTGGGCGGTGTGGTCGCTAACTTCGCCAGTGTACCCAAGGATTTAGTCGACCCACTGCAAACCTTACCCGTATACACAAGTCTGTTTAATAAACTAGGTATAGCCGCTGTGGTCTGTACCTTTATCGCACTTGCGGTATTACCTCTGATGCGTCGCCTGACTGAAACTCACCATTCACACAACAATGCTGCTGATCATGATATTAATGAAAGTGCTGCAGCATCGCTACGGGATGTGAAAGCCGAGCAGTAATGCTCGACTGACAATAGCGATTTATCTATTGCATAACATTAACTGCCGATAGCCCTGCTATCGGCAGTTTTTTTATCACTTCATTCAACATCGTTTATACCCTTATATTGCTACTCATAACCAAATGAGCTTTAGCGAAAGTCATGCAATCCTACTGTAACTGGCTTAGCGCTGAGTTGCTGAGAATAAGAACTTCAGTTCCACATTATCGGCCCTCACACGCGGATGACTTCAGCCCCTCAATTTGTTACAAAGCGAGTACACACTCAGTTGCATGGCGCAGCTCAAGTGCAAACTCAAATTAACATGATTAATGAAATAACGAAGGGTAAAGAGTTAGCCGTTCAAGCTTGAGAAGCGCGGCACTTAGCCCCATATCAATATCACTGAATACCTTTTATTCATCAAGACTGAGCCGTTAACGCTTTGTCTTAGCAATGCAACGAACAATACGCCTAACACAGTTAGCGCCTCTTGTTGTAGCTAGCAAAAACGGCAGTCACTTGGAGACACTATGTCACAACAGACATCAATATTGGCCGATATTCCCTTCTCGCTATTGGAACTCGCGCCCATGCGCCAAGGCTCAACTGTGGGTGAAACACTGCACAACAGTTTGCAGTATGCCACGGAAGCCGACCGACTCGGCTTTAATCGTTTTTGGTTTGCCGAACACCATAATATGCCAGGTATCGCTAGCGCGGCGACCTCGGTATTAATTGGCTATATTGCTGGCAATACTCAGCGTATTCGCGTCGGCGCGGGTGGGATTATGCTGCCAAACCATGCGCCTTTAGTGGTCGCCGAACAGTTCGGTACCCTTGAAAGTCTCTATCCTGGTCGAATCGATTTAGGACTAGGCCGCGCGCCCGGCAGCGATCAGATTACCAGCCGAGCACTGAACCGTGATACCAGTCGCGCCGAACAATTCCCTGAAGAAGTCAGTGAATTACAAACTCTACTTGGCCCTTACAATGGTCGTCATGCGGTGCGAGCGATTCCCGGAGAAGGTACTAATGTGCCAATTTGGTTATTGGGCTCGAGTCTTTTTAGCGCACAGTTAGCGGCGCAGCGCGGTTTGCCCTATGTGTTTGCGGGCCACTTTGCACCACGTTTTCTCTACGATGCGATTGAAATCTATCGCCGCGACTTTAAACCTTCTCAAGTGCTTGATAAACCCTATGTGATGCTCGGCTTGCCGTTAGTTGCCGCCGATACAGATGAAGAGGCCCAATATTTGGGCACGACCTCAAAACAGCGCGTGCTGGCACTTATCCGTGGTCGCGAGTTATGGCTAAAGCCACCAGTTGATACTATGGATGGCTTGTGGAGTGCGCAAGAAGAAACCTATGTCGATAATTTCTTAGGTTTATCAGTTACTGGTGGCCCAGCGACGATTAAGCATCGTTTGGAAATAATAGTAAAAGAGCTCGGCGTGAATGAGTTTATCTTTACCAACGACTTGTATGATCTTGATAAACGCAAAAAGGCATTACAGATCCTAATGGAGATTAAAAAGTAGCGATTCATTTAACTAATGAGTGCTGAAAGTCACTGGCAGTAAAAACAGCCAATTCCAAAACAATCGCCCCAAATAAAAATCCCGCCGAAGCGGGATTTTTATTATGCAAAACTGTCATCTAAAACCGTTTTTATATCAAAGCGATATTAGCTTTTCAGTACGGCATTGAAGCTGGCGTTAAGAATACCAAGGCCTGCATCAATTTGTGCATCCGGCGCCGTTAATGGCACCAAAATGCGCAACACATTACCGTAGGTACCGCAGGATAATAAAATCAATCCTCGGTCACGGGCATCGCTCAACACTTGCGCGCAATAGTGCGGCGCAGGTTTACCTTCTTCCATCAATTCAATGGCGATCATAGCGCCTAAACCACGCACATCGGCAATTTGCGGATGCTCGACCTGCATGGTATGAAGTGCCGATTTAATACGGGCGCCAATGGTATTAGCTCTTTCTAAAAGCTTTTCTTCTTCAAATACTTCGATAACGGCGAGCGCAGCGGCGCAGGCTAACGGACTGCCGCCATAGGTGCCACCTAAGCCACCGGGGCCAATTGCATCCATTACCTCGGCGCGACCAGTAATGCCAGAAAGGGGGAAACCACCCGCAATAGATTTGGCAAAGGTGGTGATATCCGCAGCAACCCCCATTTGCTCCATTGCGAAGAAAGTACCAGTACGGCCCGCGCCCGTTTGCACTTCATCGGCAATCAACATAATGCCTTCACGGTCGCACAGTGCGCGCAGGCGCTGCATAAAAGCGGGCGATGCGGCGTAGAAACCGCCCTCGCCCTGCACAGGTTCTAAAATAATGGCGGCAATATCACTCGGCTCGGCATCATTTTTAAAGATACGTTCGATGGAAGCCATAGCATCGTCATCGGACACGCCATGCATTTCGCACGGGAACTCAGCGCGGAACACATTCGCCGACATCAGCCCCATACCTTTACTGTAAGGCGCGACTTTTCCGGTCAATGCCAAAGCCGCAATAGTGCGACCATGGTAGCCCGAGGTAAACGCAATCACGCCAGCACGTTTGGTATAGGCACGCGCCACTTTAACTGCGTTTTCAACTGCTTCTGAGCCACTAGTGAATAATGCAGTCTTCTTGGCAAAATCCCCAGGCACCAGTTGATTGAGCTTTTCACACACTTGGATATAGCTCTCGTAGCCGAGCACCATAAAACAGGTATGGGAAAAATTATCCAGCTGAGCTGCAACCGCCGCCTTAACCTTAGGATGAAGGTGACCCGTATTGAGCACGGCAATGCCACCCGCAAAATCGATAAACTCGCGACCTTCAACATCCCATACGGTCGCGTTTTCGGCGCGCGCAGTAAAGATTGGGTGAATTTGCCCGACACCACCCGCAACTGCGGCTTGGCGACGTGCCATCAATGAATCATTGGTTGTTGTCATTTAGTGTTCCTCACTCGCCAAATCGGACCGTATTAAACGGACATGCAGATGTATTTGATTTCTAGATATTCTTCGATACCGAACTTAGAGCCTTCGCGGCCAAGCCCTGAAGATTTCATCCCGCCAAAAGGTGCGACTTCCGTCGAAATCAAGCCAGTGTTGACCCCAACCATGCCATATTCCAAGGCTTCGGCGACTTTCCACACCAATGAAATATCGCGACCATAGAAATAGGCGGCGAGGCCAAATTCAGTATCATTAGCTTGTTTAATCACATCGTCGACATCGCTGAATTTAAACAGCGGCGCGAGTGGACCAAAGGTTTCTTCGCGGGCAACAAGCATGCTTTTATCGACATTGGTGAGCACGGTTGGCTCGAAGAAATTACCGCCAAGATCATGAACTTTGCCGCCCGCGATCACAGAGGCGCCTTTAGCGATAGCATCGATAAGGTGACTCTGCACTTTTTCGACCGCAGCGGCATTGATCAACGGGCCCGTAGTGATGCCCTCGTTGATGCCCTCTCCAACCTTAAGCTTGCCAACAGCAGTGCTAAGTTTTAAGGCAAACTCGTCGTATACACCGTCTTGCACATAAATGCGGTTAGCGCAGACGCAGGTTTGGCCGGCATTACGATATTTAGCTATCATGGCGCCTTCGACAGCGGCATCGATATTGGCATCGTTAAATACGATAAATGGTGCATTGCCGCCAAGCTCTAGCGACAATTTTTTTAAGGTAGGCGCGCATTGCGCCATTAATTTAATACCGATATTGGTTGAGCCCGTGAAGGATAATTTACGCACTATGGGATTAGCACACATTTCATTACCAATCTGCACCGCATCACCCGTTAACACACTAAATACGCCCGCAGGAATACCGGCACGCTTAGCGAGTTCAGCCATCGCTAATGCGGTAAAGGGTGTTTGGTGCGCAGGTTTTACCACCATAGTGCAACCCGCAGCTAACGCTGGAGCGGCTTTGCGGGTGATCATCGCAGCAGGAAAGTTCCACGGCGTAATCGCGGCAGTTACACCGACAGGCTGCTTAATTACCATCAAGCGCTTATCCCCTTGATGCCCAGGAATGGTATCGCCATAAATACGCTTCGCTTCTTCGGCAAACCACTCGATAAACGAAGCGGCATAGGTTACTTCACCTTTCGCTTCTGCCAGCGGTTTACCCTGCTCAGTCGTCATGAGCAATGCTAAGTCATCACTATTTTCATTGAGTAATTCAAACCAACGCCTTAACTTAGCGCCACGCTCTTTGGCTGTGAGCGCTCGCCATGCAGGTAAAGCCGCTTCTGCCGCCTTAATCGCCATTTCAGTTTCAACTTGTCCCATATTAGGAACGTAGCCAATCACGGCATTGGTTGCGGGATTAACCACCTTTAGCGTGTCACCAGAAACGGCATCACACCATTGACCATTAATAAAAGACTGTTGACGTAGCAAACTCGGATCATTTAATTGCACAAGGATTTCCTCGTATTATGAAGCTACCTAGCTTCTTAAAAGTGATAATGTTAAAGACCTAGTTTGTCTCTTAACGTGTAATACCAAGCTCCGATAGCACTAAAAGGGACTCGAAGTGCGTGACCGCCGGGGAAAGGATAATGTGGCAATGCAGCAAAGGCATCGAAGCGCGTGGCTTGGCCGTTGAGCATCTCGGCCAGTAACTTGCCCGCCAGATGGGTATAAGTGACACCGTGGCCACTGCAACCCTGTGAATAATAGATATTCTTACCGATACGACCAACCTGTGGCAGGCGCGACAGCGTCAGTAGGAAGTTACCTGTCCACGCATAATCGATCTTCACATCCTTTAATTGCGGGAAGGTTTTGAGCATATTCGGAATAATGATCGATTTAATGTCCGCCGGATCGCGGGCACCATACACTACGCCACCGCCGTAAATCATCCGCTTGTCGCCAGACAGACGGAAATAATCGAGCAGATAGTTACAATCTTCGACGCAGTAATCCTGTGGTAATAAGCTCGCAGCCAGATCGGCACTCAAAGGCTCTGTGGTAATCACTTGCGTGCCGCAGGGCATAGATTTTGCCTGCAGCTCTGGCATTAACTTACCTAAATAGGCATTACCCGCCACGACCACAAACTTGGTTTTTACACTGCCCTGCGCCGTATGCACAACCGGGCTATCGCCCTCATCGACACTCAACACCGCTGAGTCTTCAAAAATTTTACCGCCGAGGGATTCAACCGCGCGCGCTTCGCCTAGGGCTAAATTAAGCGGGTGAATATGGCCACCACTTTTATCGAGTAGACCACCGACATAACGCTCAGTATTTACCACACCGCGAATACCTTTAGCATCGAGAAGTTCGAGCTGATTAACATGGCCGTGGCTTTCCCACAGTTGTTTTTGATGGCGTAGATGGCCCATTTGTTTTTCGTTCATCGCGGCAAACACGCCGCCATCTTTTAGATCGCATTGAATATTATACTTAGCAATACGATCGCGGATGATTTGCCCGCCCTCAAAGGCCATTTGGCCAAAGAGTTTACCTTGTTCTTTACCGACTGTTTTTTCAATAGTATCAATGTCACGGCTATAACTATTAACGATTTGTCCGCCATTACGGCCCGAGGCGCCCCAGCCAATGCGAGCGGCTTCTAACACCACCACACTCATGCCAGATTCTAATAAATGCAGCGCGGCAGAAAGGCCTGTATAACCTGCGCCAATCACACAAACATCGGCTTCAATCGATTCCTGTAGACGCGGACGTTCAACCTTATCGTTGGCCGATGCCGCATAATATGATCCAGCGTGAGCTATGGCAGACATGTTGTTCCCTTGAATTCTAATGTTCATTATTTTAAACAGCCATCACATCCTACACCTTCATAAAACGAAACACTAGCCAGAAAAGCGCAATAATTTACATTTTGTTTGATATATCAAACACGAGATTATTTTTAGCTCAGTGATTCAATTCTGGTGATCTTGAGTAACAGGACTAGCCTGCAAAGCAAAGCGGGTGATGGGAGCGGTGACAAATATCAAGGATGGCTTTGGCAATACCAAAGCCATCCCCAAATTAAGCTAACTAGTTCATTGGTGTACGGTCGCGTTTCTCTGCCCGTCTTGCCATATACCAAGAAAGGAAAGCGATGAGTGAAACACACAGTATGATCAGCGTCGCTAAGGCATTGATCTTAGGGGAAACCCCTAAACGTACCGAAGAGAACACCACCATAGGCAAGGTCGTTGCACCAGGGCCTGAGGCAAAGCTTGCGATCACTAAATCGTCTAAGGACAAACTGAATGACAACAACCAACCCGCCACCAGCGCCGGCGAAATCATAGGCACAGTAATCAAGAAGAAAGTCTTGAGCGGTGTTGCCCCTAAGTCCATTGCCGCCTCTTCGATTGACATATCAAGCTCGCGCAATCTTGAAGACACCACCACAGCCACATAGGCAGCACAAAATGTTGAGTGTGCAATCCACACTGTCATCATGCCACGCTCTCTGGGCCAACCGAACAAATCTGCCATGTGCACAAACAGTAAAAGCAAAGACAGACCAGTGATCACTTCAGGCATTACCAGCGGTGCAGTAATCATGTTCGACAGGGTCAGTTTTGCCCATGAACGCTTAAAGCGTGTCATCACAAAGGCTGCCATAGTGCCGATAATGACCGCCATAGTTGAGCTATAAAACGCTATCCGCAGACTGGTCCATACTGCATCTAAAATCTGTTGGTCTTGAAATAACTCGCCATACCATTTAGGTGAAAATCCGCCCCATACCGTCACTAATTTAGAGTCGTTAAAGGAATAAATCACCAGCACTAACATAGGTGCATACAAGAAAAACAAGCCAAACCAGAGCATCACTGAAGAAAAGCTTAATTTTTTCATAGGTCTTTCTCCAAACTACGCGCCTGATAGCGATGGAATAAAGTGATCGGAATAATCAATAGACCCAACATCACAATCGCCAGTGACGAAGCCACAGGCCAGTCGCGGTTATTGAAAAACTCTTGCCATAACACTCGACCTATCATCAAGGAATCGGGACCACCGAGTAGCTCTGGGATCACAAACTCACCCACGGCAGGAATAAACACCAACATAGAACCAGCAATCACACCACTTTTTGACAGCGGGAAAGTGATTTTCCAGAAGGTATTCAAACGGCTCGAACCTAAGTCAGACGCAGCTTCAATCAAACTCATATCAAGTTTCACTAAGGTGGCGTACAAGGGCAAAATCATAAAGGGTAAATACGCATAGATGATGCCGATATACACGGCAATATTGGTATTGAGGATCTGTAACGGCTCAGAAATAATCCCCAACCACATCAGTGAATTGTTGATGATCCCTGTGTTACTTAAGATCCCCATCCAAGCGTAAACACGGATTAAAAATGAGGTCCAAGAAGGCAACATAACTAACAGCAACAGCACGGTTTGCAACCGCGCAGGGGCACGGGCAATGGCATAGGCCATTGGGTAGCCAATAATCAAGCAGCCCAAGGTCGAAATTAACGCCATTTTCAATGAGCTGAGATAAGCCATGTAATATAGCGAATCATCGAGCAACATCAAATAGTTACCCAAATGCAGGAAGATATTTAATACATCGTCAGCATATTGGAATGTTGCTTCATAGGGCGGAATAGCAATCGCCGCCGTCGAAAAACTCAGTTTAAGGACAATCGCAAACGGTAGGGCAAAAAACAGCAGCAGCCAAGCGTAGGGAATACCTATGGTCCAGAAGCGGCCCTTAAGCCACTTTAATTTAATGGGTTTCTTCATGATCTCAACACCACTCCACTGGTGTCCTCCCAACTAATGAACACTTCGTCATCCCATGTGGCATGATCGGCGCGGCGTTCACGGTTAGTCATACTGCACTGTACGATTTGACCATTCTCTAAACGAATGTAATAGACTGAAATACCACCTAAATACGCGATATCATGTACGATTCCTTTCGCCCAGTTGTACTGACCTTCAGGCTGTTCACGGCTAATAATGGTCTTTTCGGGACGCACTGCTAGCCAAACATTCTTATCTTCAACGTTAGTCGTGACGCCATAACCAACATAGAAAGGTTGGGCCAAATCATTAGACTTAATGATCAGATGGTCGACTTCATCCACTTCAATCGCGCCACCAAACAAATTCACAGTACCGATAAACTCGGCGATCATGCGGCTGTTAGGGCTTTCGTAAATATCCATTGGCGAGCCAGTTTGAGCAATCCAGCCATCACTCATGATCGAAATTCGACCTGCCATTGTCATGGCTTCTTCCTGATCGTGGGTCACCATCACGCAGGTCACGCCGACACGCTCAAGGATTTCAACCACTTCTAGCTGCATTTGGGTACGCAGTTTTTTATCCAATGCGCCCATAGGCTCATCGAGCAGTAATAATTTAGGCCGTTTCGCCAGTGAACGGGCCAGTGCAACACGCTGGCGCTGACCACCGGATAACTGATGCGGTTTACGCTTACCGTATTGCTCCATATGCACGAGTTTCAGCATATCTTGCACACGCTGTTCAATTTCGGCTTTAGGCAGCTTGTCTTGCTTCAAACCAAATGCAATGTTTTGTGCCACTGTCATGTGGGGAAACAAAGCATAGGATTGAAACATCATATTGATGGGACGTTCGTATGGCGGTAAATCGGTGATATCTTCCCCATCAAGGAAAATACGGCCAGAGGTGGGCTTTTCAAAACCCGCCAACATGCGCAGTAGTGTTGACTTACCCGAGCCTGACCCGCCAAGTAAGGCAAAAATTTCGCCTTTATTGATAGTTAATGACACATCGTCGACAGCCCGCACGTCATCGAATAATTTGCTTACCCGCTCAATCTTGAGCAGTACTTTTTCTTGCGTCTTTGTTGTCGGTTTATTGGTGACGCTCGAGGTGATTGCCATAGTACTTCTCCACCCGAAAATGAGGCGTAGATACGCTCAAACTCTAGGTTCAACACGATTAATGAATGAAAAGTGGTTAAACAAACTGTGTCAAATCCTATACGTGGATTAACTATGCATAGGATTGGACATAGAAGTTTGCCAAGCTGGGGGCAAGCTAGGCTTGCCCCCTATCGACTATTGTCCTGACTTCACTTTGGTCCAAACACGGGTTAATACGCGCTGAATTTTCAAAGGACGAATTTCACCAATATAAAGTTTGTCTAACACTTCTTGTGGTGGATAGATCGCAGGATCGGTACGGATAGCCTCATCAACCAGAGGTTGAGCGGGATCGTTCGGGTTAGCATAGGCCACATAGTTAGAGATAGGCGCTATGACTTCTGGACGTAGAAAATAGTTAATCAGCGTGAGTGCATTATCGACGTTCGTTGAATCAGCAGGGATAGCTAACATATCGAACCACAGATTGGCACCTTCTTTTGGAATGGAGTAGCCAATCTTATTGCCATTTTTTGCTTCTTCAGCACGGGCCTTCGCCTGGAATACGTCACCGGAGAAACCGTAAGCGACACAGATGTCACCGTTCGCTAAGTCAGAAATATAACGTGAAGAATGGAAATACGTCACATAAGGACGAATTTTTTCCAGTAACTCACCCGCTTTTTCATAGTCTTCAGCCTTAGTACTGTTAGGATCTAAGCCTAAATAAATCATCGCCTGTGGCACCATGTCGTCGGCAGAGTCCAACATAGCAAAGCCACACTTAGAAATTTTTTCAGCGTATTTAGGATTGAAGATCAGTTCCATTGAGTTAAATGGCGCATCTTCCCCCACAGCGGCTTTCACTTTATCGATGTTGTAACCAATGCCATTGGTTCCCCATAAATAAGGCACGGCATATTGGTTACCCGGATCGGCTTTTTCAAGCAACTTCATCAGGGCTGGATTTAAATTTTTAAAATTAGGTAACTTAGCACGGTCTAAAGGTTTGAAAGCACCCGCTTTGATTTGCTTAGCGAGAAAGTGGTTAGAAGGTACAACGATATCGTAGCCACTACGACCAGACAGTAATTTAGCCTCAAGCACTTCATTACTATCAAATACATCGTAAATTACCCTAATGCTCGTTTCTTTCTTGAAGTTTTCTAAGGTATCTTCCGCGATATAATCTGACCAGTTATACACGCGAACCACTTCTTCCGCTTGGGCCACTGCGCTTGCAAATACGCTCGCAGTCACCAGCGCTAATGTGGTCATCTTATTAAATAGCTTCATGCTTTCTCCTTTCTCGGGTAGCAGAACTGCTTAAGCAAATTCTGACATTGTGTCACCGGGCTGCCCGGATATTGTTGTTATTTTCGACCAATGCAACACCTTAAAAACCGCATCGGCAGTCTCTACGGCATGATAACCATGCCTACTTTATATCTTGCTGCAATTTGTTAAGTATCAGGTTTCGTGCCAAATTTTCGAGGCATCGGTATTGCATTAACACTCAAAAAAATAGACTAGATATGACACTGCTTGTACATTTTGCAACATTAAGGCAAATGCCTCAAGTCCCTAAGCAATCGCAAAAAAACACTTAGATAAACACATTTTAAATATGACTAACAATTAGTTAGTAACGCTAGCAAGCGAACAACCTAAAATTGTTAAGCCTATTTTACTTCCCTTGCAGACAAGCAATGGAATTGAATAATCACTTTAACGGACAAGCCATTAAAAACCATCATATTATTTAACAAGCGAGTTGCACCAGTTAAGTGCAACCTCACTAAAACAGTGCACGCATCAGTATCGTTATGGCCAACGTTAACCCCTTATTCCTTGGGTTAACGCGGCAACACGGTCAGTGCAATCAATCCAAAACATTACACAGTGAGTAATAGGAATTCACGTTCCCATGAGCTGACAACACGGCGGAAGTTTTCAAGTTCAGCCTGTTTTACCGCCACAAATCCAGTGGTGAAGGATTCGCCTAAATATTGCTTACAGGCATCACTTTCTTCCATCGCCGCTAATGCTTCCTCTAATGTCAGTGGTAAACAATGGGTATTATTGCTACGACTTTCATTGGCTTTACCTTGCACAGGAGTCGAAGGTTTTAGCGACTCAACCATGCCGATATAGCCACACAACAAGCTCGCGGCAATCGCCAAATAACAGTTAGCATCGGCGCCGGGAATGCGGTTTTCAATGCGACGGTTTTGTGGTGAAGATTCTGGAATGCGTAAACCACAGGTACGGTTTTCATCGCCCCATTCTAAGTTTACAGGTGCCGAAGTGCCGGGGAGGAAACGACGAAACGAGTTCGCATTTGGCGCCATCAGTGGCAGTAACTCAGGAATGAATTTTTGTAGACCTGCAATATATCCCAAGAATAGCTTGCTCTTAGTCCCATCTTCATTGGTGAAAATATTCTTGCCAGTCTCTTTATTGATCACGCTTTGATGAATATGCATCGCACTGCCAGGTTCATCCGTCACGGGTTTTGCCATAAAAGTGGCGCACACATCGTGCTTCAGCGCGGCTTCCCGTAAAGTGCGTTTAAAGATAAACACTTGATCAGCTAAAGATAATGCGTTGCCATGGCTGAAGTTAATCTCCATCTGTGCGGGACCATCTTCATGGATTAAAGTATCGATATCTAAACCTTGAAGCTCACACCAATCGTACATATCTTCAAACATAGGATCATATTCGTTGGCAGCATCAATAGAGAATGACTGGCGACCCGCTTCGGGGCGACCTGAACGACCAATTGGAGGCTTTAAGGGTAAATCGTGGTCGTCACTACGACGAGTCAAATAGAACTCCATTTCGGGAGCGATAACAGGTTCCCAGCCCTGTTCGTCATAGAGAGACAAGACTTTTTTCAACACGTTACGTGGTGACAGCTCAATCGGATTACCCATTCTGTCGTAGCAATCGTGGATAACCTGTGCCGTGGCTTCGATGGTCCAAGGCAACATAAAAACGGCATTTTCATCGGGTACACAAACAAAATCGATGTCGGCGGGATCGAGCAAACTGTAGTAAATCTCTTCGTCGACAAAATCACCGGTCACAGTTTGCAACAACACACTTTCGGGCAAACGCATGCCTTTTTCATCGAGAAACTTATCGACTGGAGCAATCTTGCCGCGGGCGATGCCAGTCATGTCACTGATAACACATTCGACTTCTGTGATTTTTCGTTCTTTTAAAAAAGCGATTAGCTTATTCATTATTATTTCACTCGAGTTGTAGCCCTACGTCGGCATGCATCACCGAAGGCATTGAAAATGGAGAGATAAAACGGATTCTCGCTCACCTTCCACTCTGGATGCCATTGCACACCGAGGGCAAATTCTTTAGTACCAATTACGGAGAAAGCCTCCACTAACCCATCTGGAGCATAAGCTTCTGGCCGCAACCCAACACCCAGGCGCTCCACGCCTTGAGTATGTACAGAGTTAATCTCTGCAGAGTTACGGCCCCAGGCCTCGTAAATAAGCCCCCCGGGCTCAACAGTAATACTGTGAGAAGCCCCATACTGCACATCTAAGGATGCGGTTTTATCTTCTCGATGTTCAATAAAGCGTAAGCGTAACGCCAACCACACCTTGCGGTGTGGCTGGTGATCAGTAAGGCAGGAGTTGCTGTAGTTTCTCTTGGGTGTTGGCTTTGGGTAGCTCGGTTAATAAGCGGCATAGGTAATCATACGGCTCCAGTCCGTTGATTTTTGAGGTCTCGACCAGGCTGTACAGTGCCGCACTGGCTTGTGCTCCCGTCTTGGTATTGGCGAACAACCACGCCTTGCGACCAATCACGAACGGTTTGATGG
>NZ_JAKKRO010000077.1:0-17176 GCF_025654235.1 Shewanella sp. SM32
AACACAGCCAGCTAAATTTTGTCTCACCAGGGCAACGTCATGCACTGCAAGATGGCGCTATTTTAGCGAAGCGCAAGAAAGTGCTTGAGGCGGCGAAGGAAAGAAAACCGATGCGTTGGTCTACAGAGATCAGAAATTGTGAAGCGGTTGGCGCTGTAACACTCAACCCAGATAAGGCACCAGAAGAAGGCGTAATAAATGCAGCTTAATATTTAAACAAAGAGTGACAACTATCTTGAAAAACACCGTGTGTTTCGTTTATCCCTCGCTAAAGGTTTTTTCTTTGTATTTACCAGTGCCTTTATCCTACTTTTTGTTCTGAATGCCGTTCCTGACCGTCATAATGCTCCATCGGGTAATTTGCTAGAAATAACCTTTGCTCGCTCTGTAGCGATAAGCAATATCTCATGGCTTAAATACATTGCGATATTGAGTTTTACGCTGATAACGCTATGGTTTGCCAATTCGCTTTCAGCTGAGCAGCACCAGCGCTTACTATTGCTGATTTTTATGTTGCCTATTTCATTAAGCGCTATTGGTGGCGGATTCGCCCCCGGATTAGTCGCGACATGTCTCTCTGTTCTGTGTGTCTATTATCTTCATCCAACCGCCAATAGTCTCGACAATATTCATTCGGTAGATTGGTTACAGCTTATTAGTCTAAGTGTTTACGGCATAGTGATCAGTGCACTAAGCGGCTATTTACGTGCTTCATTACAGAAATTGGATGTGAATCATCAACTGCTCGATTCTGTGGTTTCTCAAACAACTGATGGTATTTTTGTGAAGGATTTGGCGGGGCGTTATATCTTGGTCAACCAAGGTGCCGCTACCTTTGTCGGCAAGAGCATGGGTGACATCTTGGGCAAAGATGACACTGATATTTTTGATGCTGACTCTATTGATATTATCCAAGAAAAAGATCGCACTGTATTAGTGTCCGGAATGGTCACCACACATAAAGAGTATTTACATATTCAGGGTGAAGCAGCCATTTTTCAAGTGACCAAAGGTCCTGTGTTTGACGCTCAAGGTGCAATTTGTGGCTTATTTGGAATAGCAAGGGATGTCACGACTCAAGAAAAAAATGCTGAACATTTACTCATTAGTGAGTTGGGATTAAAACAAGCACAACAATTATCAGGGATTGGCAGTTGGGAGTGGGATTTAGTTACTGATTCGCATACTTGGTCTGAACAGGTTTTTGTGATTTATGGCTTGCCATATAAAGAAGCTGCCCCTTCGATAGAACAAGTGCAGAAATTATTTACTCCTGAGAGTTGGCAAGCGTTAAGTACGCTGGTGATGCGATGTGTGCATACGGGAGAAGAGTATGAATGCGAAGCTGAGTTGCTAGATCCTAATCGTGCCCATCGTTGGATTATGGCTAGGGGTCAAGCACAGCGTGATCCGCACGGTAAGATATTTAAATTGCACGGTACAGTGCAAGATATTACCCAGGCGCGACAGCTTCAACAACAACTAGCGGCTCAAACAGCACAATTGCAAAGGGTTATTCAAGGTTCTGAACAAGGATTCTGGGACTGGAATGCTGTTACTGGAGAAGTGCAAATCAGCCCAAGATTTGAAGCCATTTTGGGATATCAAGCTGGCGAGATGAAGCTGACGGTTAATAATTGGCGCCAATATGTGTATGCTGAAGATGTGCAAAATATAGAGCAACAGGTTCTACAGCATCTCATCCATAAAACAAGCAGTATAGAGTTGGAAGTGCGCTGCATTAAAAAGACTGGCGAGCTGTGCTGGATATTGTGTAAGGGGCGGGTCGTTGAAGAGGATAGTCAAGGTCGAGCGTTGATGATTTCGGGAACCCAAGCCGATATCACGTTATTAAAGACCCATGAGACTGAGTTAGATCGCGTAGCAAATTATGATGCACTCACAGGATTACCAAATCGTCGCTTACTTTTAGACCGTTTTCAGCAAATGATTGCCCATGTTCAACGTAATGGCAGTATCTGTGCCGTGTGTTTTATGGACCTTGACGGGTTTAAGGTGATCAATGATCGTTATGGCCATGAGGTTGGTGACCAACTGTTGATCGCGATTGCAAATAATGTGTCTGTGGTGATTCGGCAGCAAGATACGTTGGCCCGGGTAGGAGGCGATGAGTTCGTTATCTTATTTGAGATGATGTCTGAGGAAGAATGTACTCAAGTACTATTACGAATACTGGCGGCGGTCGATCAGCCGATATCAATCGGCGATATAAATCTTTGTTTAACGGCTTGTATTGGCGTGAGTTTGTATCCAGAGGATAACGTTGACCCCGACATTTTATTGCGCCATGCCGACCAAGCCATGTATATGGCAAAATCGGCAGGTAAGAATCGTTTCCAAATGTTTGATCCTGACATTGATCGTAACATTATTGCTCGGAGAACTTGGTTAGAAGAACTCAAGTCAGCTTTTGAACGTCATGAATTTGTGATGTTTTACCAACCTAAAGTGAATTTCGCTACTGGTAAAATTATTGGCGCGGAAGCCTTAATTCGTTGGCGTCATCCACTGCGAGGTATAGTCGGTCCGAGTGAGTTTTTACCGGATATTGCAGGCAGTGATCTTGAAATTACTTTAGGTGAATGGGTTATCAATACTGCAGTAGCGCAATGGCAGAATTGGCAAAAAAGTGGTCGTCCGATAGCAGTAAGTATTAACGTGAGCGCTCGGCAGCTATTGGCTGAACACTTTAGTGCATTCTTAAAATCGACGTTAATGCAATATCCCGATTTGACGGCCTCGGATCTAGAATTGGAAATTTTAGAGAGTGCCGCCATTGAAGATATGACATTGGCAATTGAGATCCTTCAGGAATGTAAGCGTTTGGGTGTCCATTTTTCCCTAGATGATTTTGGTACAGGTTATTCGTCGTTAACGTATTTACGCCAATTACCCATATCGACGATCAAAATTGATCAGAGTTTTGTGCGAGGTATGCTCGATAGCGAAGATGATTGGCGTATCGTGGAGGGTGTTATCCGTTTAGCGTCAGTATTTAATCTTAATGTGATTGCTGAAGGTGTTGAAACTATTGCCCATGGTAAAAGTTTAGCTGAATTGGGCTGCCAATTGTGCCAAGGCTATGGCATTGCTCAGCCTATGCCTGTAGAGGAGTTTGCTCTTTGGTACGATGAATGGCCATCGCAATATCAACAGATTAAACATGAATTCAAGCAAATGGACGAATTGCATCTTTAATAGCAAGTTACAGAGAGTTTTTAGCTGGCTTTAAGGATTTAGGTGCTCACTCGTGTATTTGGAATGTACTTATTTGGCGTGATGGTTCTTATCTGGAGCAAAAGTTGGCGCTGGGCTAATCTTTTGCTCCATAGTTCAGAATACTTTTAGTGTTTAATCTATATTTCTTTTTGATTTACTCGGGTTGATAGCTCTGAAGCGCTTTCTTTGCGTTCGCTATATCGGTTCGTGAGGAAATCAACATTGCCCCTCAGGAGTAAAGTGAACTTCATCAATTCCTCCATAACATCAACTACACGATCGTAGTAAGGCGAAGGTTTCATTCGGCCTGCCTCGTCAAACTCTAACCAAGCTTTTGCGATTGAAGATTGGTTGGGTATGGTAAACATGCGCATCCATCGGCCCAATATACGCATTTGGTTTAGTGTGTTGAAGGACTGTGAACCACCACTCACCTGCATTATTGCTAATGTCTTACCTTGTGAAGGCCGGACAGCACCTTCAGCCAAAGGGATCCAATCGATTTGAGCTTTCATAATACTGGTCATCGCACCGTGGCGTTCTGGTGAACACCACACCATACCTTCGCACCAACGTACCATTTCTCTTAGTTCCATGACTTTGGGATGACTGTCAGGCGCATCATCAGGAAGTGGAAGTCCAGAAGGGTTAAAAATACGAACCTCTGCGCCCATGTGTGTTAATAGTCGAGCCGCTTCTTCCGTCGTCAGTCGGCTATAGGAGCGTTCTCGTACTGAGCCATAAAGCATCAGTATTCTAGGCGGATGGGTTAGAGGAGTTAGATTAAAACAGTCCATATCCATGTTATTAACCATTAATTCTTGTTTGAGCGCTGGCATATCGTGGTTTAGTGGTTTCATGTGCGAACTCTTTGTCCCTGTTCATTAATGATGATTTCGCCATCTTCTTTGGTGAAAGGGCCTTGTTGTGCTTTGGTCAAAATATCAAGCACTGTCTCAGACGGGCGACAGAGTTTTGTGCCTCGCGGCGTAACGACGATAGGACGGTTAATTAAAATGGGATAAGTCAGCATAAAGTTAACCAGTTCTTCATCAGTAAATGTGTCTTCAGAAAGTCCTAGTCGTTCAAATGGTTCAACATTGTTGCGTAACAATGAACGCACAGAGATTTTCATCTCATTAATTAACTTAAGTAATTCATTGCGGGAGGGTGGCGTTTCTAAGTAGTGGATGATTTGGGGTTCGACTCCACTATTACGGATCAATGCTAAAGTGTTGCGCGATGTACCACAGGCTGGATTGTGGTAAATCTTAATGCTGTCATCAATCATATTAGTCATAACATGTCTCTGATAAATAATCGCTTATAAATTTATCCATAGGCACTAAACAGATGCTCTAGTGCCCATGTACGAAGATTAGAAGGAGAGGCGCAGCGCCAGTGCCGCTAGGGTGACAAATAGCACAGGTAGCGTCATTACTATGCCGACGCGGAAATAATAACCCCAGGTAATATTAATATTTTTCTGCGCCAGTACATGCAGCCATAGCAGGGTTGCTAAACTGCCGATGGGGGTGATTTTAGGACCTAAATCGCTACCAATCACGTTAGCGTAAATCATGGCCTCTTTAATCACGCCAGTTGCATTGCTACCGTCTATCGACAGGGCGCCAATTAACACCGTTGGCATGTTGTTCATGATGGACGATAAAAAGGCGACCAAGAAGCCTGTGCCCATAGTGGCAGCCCAAAGCCCTTGTTCAGCCAAACTATTTAATACGCTTGATAGGTAATCGGTTAAGCCTGCGTTGCGAAGACCATAAACAACCAAATACATGCCGAGTGAAAAGATCACTATCTGCCATGGCGCGCCGCGCAGTACCTTAGTGGTATCTATGGCATGGCCTTTTTTCGCGACAATAAACAGGATCAGGGCACCCACGGCAGCGACTAAACTCACGGGCACACCGAGGGGTTCTAAGCCAAAAAAGCCCACCAAGAGTAAGACTAATACGCCCCAACCGGTTTTAAAGGTTTGAGGGTCGCGAATGGCGGCCTTAGGCTCGCGCAGTTTTTGCAAGTCGTAGGTCGTGGGAATATCTTTGCGGAAAAACAGATGCAGCATGACTAAGGTGGCGATAATAGCGGCAATATCGACAGGCACCATCACAGCGGCATATTCGTTAAAGCCTATGTTGAAGAAGTCCGCGGAAACGATATTCACTAAGTTAGAGACAATTAACGGCAAACTCGCGGTATCGGCAATAAAACCCGCCGCCATCACAAAGGCTAAGGTCGCTCCGGCGCTAAAGCCAAGAGCCAGTAACATAGCAATCACTATGGGGGTGAGGATCAGCGCCGCGCCATCATTGGCGAATAAGGCGGCAACAGTCGCGCCGAGTAACACTATGTAAGTAAAGAGTAAACGCCCACGACCTTTGCCCCAACGGGCCACATGCAGCGCGGCCCATTCGAAAAATCCCGACTCATCCAATAATAAACTGATGATGATCACGGCAATAAAGGTGGCGGTCGCATTCCAGACAATATTCCATACCACAGGAATATCCCCTAAGTGCACCACACCCAGTAGTAGGGCCAATACGGCGCCCAAGGTAGCACTCCAACCTATGCCTAACCCCTTAGGTTGCCAAATTACTAACACTATGGTGAGAACAAAAATTGCCCCTGCTAACCACATACAAGCTCCTCAAAGAGTAGAGATTGTCTACCCGTAACCATAAAATAATGCCCTCACCTAACGATATTGTCGGTGGGTTTGAATGATTTTTTACATGTGAATTTTCTTATATATCTTAGTGTTGAACACTATACTCAAACACCATTTTGACTAATGCGTAAAACTTAAGGTGATCTTATATACGGATATTTACATATATGAAAATTCGTATATATTGTACAAGGTCTTTCCAAAAGATCCATAGCCATGAAAAACGAGTGTTGTTCCTTACCGCTCACAGCTTGCTGTTTGAATGAGCCTTTAGGAAAGTTAACAAAAGGATCAAAATGTTTGTACTAGTTCAGTCTAAGGGCATCAATGATTAATCCAACCCAGTTTTTTAAATGTTTAGCCGATGAAACCCGCTTGCGTTGCATGATGTTGATACAGCAAGAGGGGGAGCTCTGTGTCTGTGAATTGACCGAGGCATTGCAAGAGACCCAGCCTAAGATTTCGCGACATTTGGCCCAATTACGTAAATGCGGTTTATTAGTTGATCGCCGTCAGGGGCAATGGATTTTCTATCGTATCAATAATGACTTACCCAAATGGAGTCAGTTAGTGCTGAGTGAAGTTACCAACCAAAACACTGTATTCCTTGAAGAAAATATGCGTAATTTGTGCAAGATGGGCGGGCGTCCTGACCGTGCTAAAGCTTGCTGCTAGAAGACTAGCAGCAAAAATTTAACCTCAAATATACGTTTTTTCATATGTTTACGTGTCTAAAGTTTTGCTTAATATTAAGGTGGCGTAACAATGCTGCAAATATTTTCAGATTTAGCGGGCTGGTTAACTTTTGATTTGATGGGTTTAGAGCCCAATACTAAGCTCGCCGACGCCATCCATTTTTTTATTGAAGATACCACTAAGATTTTTGCGCTCCTGTTGCTGATGATTTATGGCATCGCTTTGATGCGGGCTTCGCTCAATGTTGAGCGTGTTCGGGATTACTTGGCGGGTAAAAATCGTTTTGTCGGTTACTTTATGGGATCGGGTTTTGGCGCTGTTACCCCATTCTGCTCATGTTCGAGCATTCCTGTTTTTTTAGGTTTCACTTCCGCGGGGATCCCCGTTGGGATCACTATGGCATTTCTGATCACTTCGCCGTTAATTAATGAAGTCGCCGTTCTGTTGCTTGTGAGTCTGCTGGGCTGGAAGTTTACTGTGATATACGTGCTAGTCGGCATGTCAGTGGGTATGTTGGCGGGGGCATTTTTGGACACGATTCGCGCTGAGCGTTGGCTGCAGTCCTTTGCCGCCAAAGCACTCGAACAAGGTAAGGCGCAAGCAAGTCACGATAATAACGAGGGTATGACATCAATATCCATGACGTTAACCGAGCGACATGAATTTGCRAAAGGCGAGACCCTAGAGATTTTTGGCCGAGTGTGGAAATGGGTCATTATTGGGGTTGGGCTTGGCGCCGCACTCCATGGATTTGTGCCTGACGGTTGGATCGAAGCCCACTTAGGCGATGGTCAATGGTGGTCGGTTCCTGTGGCGGTATTGATTGGTATTCCTCTGTATTCCAATGCCACAGGGGTTATCCCTATCATGGAGAGCCTTATCACTAATGGCTTGCCCGTAGGGACGACATTGGCATTTTGTATGTCTACGGTTGCCGCCAGTTTTCCCGAGTTCATTTTGCTCAAGCAGGTGATGCAATGGCGTTTGCTGGCCATCGTTTTTTCTATTTTATTGATTTCATTCACCTTAATCGGTTGGATCTTTAACGCTATAGGTCCCATTCTGTGAGAATTATAAAAATGTTAAACATCAAAGTATTAGGTAGTGGATGCGCTAAATGCACTAAAACCGCTGAGATTATTACCGCCATTGCCAACGAGAAGGGCATCAACGCGGCCATATCGAACAGATAACGCTTTAATCTTAAACAAATAATATAAAACACCTAATATAAAACTGAGTGTGAAGGATGCAGGTATGACAATCAAAATCGGGATAAATGGCTTTGGCCGTATGGGACGTTTAGCACTGCGCGCCGCTTGGAGCTGGGATGAGGTTGAGTTTGTGCAGATTAATGATCCCGCAGGGGATGCGGCGACCTTAGCCCATTTGCTGACATTCGATTCTGTGCATGGTCGCTGGCAGTACGAAGCCAATGCCGATGCTGATGACATCATTATCGATGGCAAGCGTATTCGCTGTACTCGCAATAAAACCATCGGGGAAACCGATTGGTCCGCCTGCGATGTGGTGATTGAAGCCTCGGGTAAAATGAAAACCAAAGCAGTGCTGCAAGCTTATTTAGATCAAGGCGTTAAACGCGTTGTGGTCACTGCGCCAGTTAAAGAAGAGGGCGTGTTAAACGTTGTCATGGGAGTGAATCATCAACTCTATGACAAAGCTATTCATCCGATTGTGACTGCGGCCTCCTGTACTACTAACTGTTTGGCGCCAATCGTTAAAGTGATCCACGAAAACCTCGGCATAGTGCATGGTTCCATGACGACTATTCACGATATTACCAACACTCAAACTATTTTAGATGCACCGCATAAAGATCTCCGCCGTGCGCGGGCCTGTGGTTTAAGCTTAATCCCCACAACGACGGGCTCGGCGACAGCCATTACCCATATTTTCCCTGAACTCAAAGGTAAGCTCAACGGCCATGCCGTGCGGGTGCCGCTTGCGAATGCCTCATTAACCGATTGCGTGTTCGAGGTGAGTCGCAAAACGACCGAAGCTGAGGTCAATCGCCTGTTAAAAGAAGCGGCAGACGGACCGCTAAAAGGCATTTTAGGTTATGAGGAACGTCCATTAGTCTCGGTCGATTATAAAACCGATCCGCGTTCGAGCATTATCGATGCGCTATCGACCATGATTATCAATGGCACTCAGGTCAAACTCTACGCTTGGTATGACAACGAGTGGGGCTATGCCAATCGCACCGTCGAACTGGCCCGCATGGTCGGTCTGATGGATAAGGCATAAGCTTTATGGGTATGGGTAAGCTGACAGGGTTCTTGTCTAACATATCACCCGAGATCCGCCAGTATTTGGTGGTCACAGGCAACTATTGGGCATTCACGCTTACCGATGGTGCATTACGTATGTTAGTGGTGCTCCATTTTCATGGCTTAGGTTATAGCCCGCTGCAAATTGCCATGCTATTCCTCTTCTATGAAATCTTTGGGGTGGTAACGAACTTAGTCGGCGGCTGGCTCGGGGCGCGTTTAGGCTTAAATAAGACCATGAATGTGGGCCTATTTATGCAGATTGTTGCCCTTAGCATGCTGCTTGTGCCTAGCGGTATGCTGACGGTTGCTTGGGTGATGGCGGCGCAGGCCTTGTCGGGTATCGCTAAAGATCTCAATAAGATGAGCGCTAAAAGCAGTATCAAATTGTTGGTGCCCAATGATGCTCAGGGTGAGCTGTATAAGTGGGTTGCTATGCTCACTGGCTCCAAAAATGCCCTAAAGGGCGCGGGGTTCTTCTTGGGCGGCGCCTTACTGACCCTGTTTGGATTCCAGCAGGCCGTGTTAGGCATGGCGATTGGCCTATTGCTGGTGTGGATTTTTAGTCTGTTAAGTTTGCAGCGCGATTTAGGTAAAGCCAAAAACAAACCTAAGTTCACGGAAATTTTCTCTAAGAGTCCGGCGGTAAACACGCTTTCTGCCGCACGCATGTTTTTGTTTGGTGCGCGGGATGTGTGGTTTGTGGTGGCTTTACCCGTTTATTTGGCCTCARCCTTTGGTTGGGATCATTGGTATGTCGGCGGTTTTCTCGCACTCTGGGTRATAGGYTAYGGCATAGTGCAAGGCTTYGCACCTCGCTTGACGGGGACAAAGTCGGCGRGCMAAAACAAGGTTCCCGATGGACGTAGCGCCTTAGGTTGGGCGGCGATATTGAGCATAGTGCCGGCAKGCATTGCGCTGGCGATAAGTTATGACTTCCATGCCGCGAATATACTGATTTGGGGATTGATGCTGTTTGGCGCCTTATTCGCGATCAACTCTTCATTACACAGTTATCTTATCGTCAGTTATGCGGATGAAGATGGCGTATCGTTAGATGTGGGTTTTTACTACATGGCTAATGCTATGGGGCGYTTGATCGGGACTGTGTTGTCTGGCTGGGTGTATCAAGTGTATGGCATGGCGGCTTGTCTGTGGATATCGGCGGCATTTATTGCGTTAGCGGCGCTTATCTCAATCAAACTGCCTCGGCATAAAGCGATATCAGATGGTGCTTAATACTTACCTAAGCTATCCCTGAGTTGTTGCRGTTGTTTTTATTCAATGCCCRCCAAAGTATGGTGGGTATTTTAATCACTCTGATGTTAACTGAAGTTTTTTGATTTTGAGCAAACAACTCTCTATACTCCGGCCTGTTTTATACACGTCATTATGTCGCTATTCCCAATAGCACWACTATTTTTAATGCAGTCAAATTTGAGTTGGCTCATATAAGTGAGGTTATTTTTCGGTGATGAGCATTAAGCCGCATTAGTTTAATCCTTCCTTYTTGGATCGTTAAGATCCGTCCTTAGTCGCTACCGACTCGGTAGTTGTTTTGCTGTACCCCATAATCCCAATTGCATTTCGTCACCTTGACGCATAAGTACCTYATTGGCTATGCGCTGACATTTGAGTCAAGTGTTGATATTAGCTATTGGAAGATATGATTAAATTTCAATCAGAGTGAGTGACATGATACAAACCATGAAAAAAGAGTGGTTCTCCAATATACGCGGAGATCTATTAGCCGGTATTGTGGTTGCACTGGCGTTAGTCCCTGAGGCGATTGCCTTTTCCATTATCGCTGGGGTAGATCCTAAAGTCGGCCTGTATGCTTCATTCTGTATCGCAGTGGTCATCGCGTTTACAGGTGGTCGTCCTGGTATGATCTCTGCCGCAACGGGTGCTATGGCGTTGTTGATGGTGACCTTAGTGAAGGAACACGGCCTCGAGTATTTACTCGCGGCGACCCTATTAACTGGTATGCTGCAAATTGCCGCGGGTTACTTAAAGCTAGGAAGCTTGATGCGTTTCGTCTCCCGCTCTGTGGTGACGGGCTTTGTGAATGCACTGGCGATTCTGATCTTTATGGCCCAGTTGCCCGAGCTGACTAATGTTACTTGGCATGTGTATGCGATGACGATTGCAGGCCTTGGTATTATCTATTTATTCCCACTTATCCCTGTGATCGGTAAATCCGTACCTTCGCCTCTCGTGTGTATTGTCGGATTAACGCTTTTTGCGGTTTATATGGGGTTAGACATTCGTACTGTCGGCGACATGGGACAACTGCCTGATACTTTGCCTATTTTCCTCTGGCCTGAAGTGCCATTGACCCTTGAAACTCTGATGATCATCTTCCCTTATTCGGCCGGCCTTGCCGTGGTGGGTTTACTGGAATCTATGATGACCGCCACCATAGTCGATGACTTAACCGATACCCAAAGTGATAAAAACCGCGAGTGTAAGGGCCAAGGTATTGCCAATATTGGCGCGGGCTTAATGGGCGGTATGGCCGGTTGCGCTATGATTGGTCAGTCGATCATCAACGTTAAATCGGGTGGTCGCGGACGACTATCGACCTTTTCAGCGGGGGTATTTTTACTTATTTTGATCGTTTTTCTTGGAGAATGGTTAAAGCTTATCCCTATGGCTGCACTGGTTGCCGTGATGATTATGGTGTCTATCGGTACTTTCTCTTGGGATTCAATTCGCAATCTTAAGCATCATCCAATATCAACCAATCTTGTGATGGTGGCGACCGTTGCTGTGGTGGTCGCTACCCATAACTTAGCTATGGGAGTATTTGTGGGGGTATTACTCGCGTCCCTGTTCTTTGCTAATAAAGTGGGCCGTTTTATGGTGGTTAAGAGTGTAACGGCTGCTGCCGACGCAGGTCGCCATTATCAAGTTATTGGGCAAGTCTTTTTTGCCTCGGCAGATAAGTTCAGTAATTCATTTGATTTTAGGGAAGTGGTTGATAAGGTGACTATCGACTTATCTCAAGCGCATTTTTGGGATATTACTGCGGTATCGGCCCTAGACAAGGTAGTGATTAAATTCCGTCGCGAGGGAACTGAAGTGGAGTTGATTGGCCTTAACCAAGCCAGTGCCACCATAGTCGATAAATTTGGAGTGCATGATAAGCCAGAAGAAGTCGAAAAAATGATGTCTGGTCACTAACTCTCTAGCAACACAGTAAAAAGGAAAATAACGATGACAAATGTGATTGCCTGTATCGACGGTTCAAAAGCGACACTTGCCGTATGTGATGCTAGTAGCTGGGCTGCAAATCAACTTGATGCGCCAGTGACGTTATTGCATGTATTAGATAAATCAACTTATCCAACAGAGACAAATCTGTCGGGAAATATTGGCCTAGGTACGCGAGAATACTTGCTTAATGAGATGGTAGAACTTGAGGCTCGTCGAAGTAAATTGGCGCTTGAGCAGGGCAAATATCTGTTGCAAGACGCGCGAACTCGTCTTATTGATTCCGCACCAGCAATTGAGATTGAAACCTTGCAGCGCCATGGCGACTTGGTTGAAACTTTGTTAGAGCAAGAGTGTAAAGCCAGATTGGTGGTGATGGGGCGTCAAGGTGAGCAACATCAAGATCAGGTGCAGGCCATTGGCAGCCACCTTGAAAGTGTGATCCGTACGATAAACCAGCCTATCTTAGTCGTGATGGCTGAATTTCATGCGCCAAAGCGATTTATGATTGCCTATGATGGCAGCCTAACGGCGAAAAAAGCGCTTAATCAAGTACTAACGAGTCCGCTCTTGAAAGGGCTTGAGTGTCATTTGGTCATGGTGTCTGACAACAAACCACAAGCTGCGGCTGAATTAACCTTAGTCGCAGATGTTCTCCACGAAGCAAACTTCAACGTGGTCACAGCAGCCTGCCAAGGGGAGGTGCAAACCGCACTTGCAGCCTATCAAGCCGAGCATCAGATTGACCTTATGGTGATGGGAGCCTACGGCCATTCGCGGATAAGGGAGTTCTTTGTGGGGAGCAACACCACTAGGATGATCAGTAAAAGTCATATTCCCCTGTTATTACTTCGCTAAGTGAAGCTGTTACAGCTTAGCTAGGTTGACTGAATAGATTTAAGCTTATTTTTTCTAATCTGAATGCACCAAGTTAGAGTTCTAGCTTTGACTTGGTTTTGTCCAAAAATGAGTTTCGCTGAGTATGATACTTTAAACTCAGTTGTTGCTCGATTCATGCTATGAATACCAATTAGTATGAATTTTTATTTTCGAACTAGCCTAAATAGTGCCAGTAAAACGCTGACACTGTGCTGATTTAGTATGAAAAATCTATACGTGGGCCTTACTGTCCACTGGGGCTGAAACGAGTGGTAAGCATGGATAAACTTACCAGAAATACCACCAGAAATATTAAGAAGATGACAGCTAGAGCGACTGTGCTGTATATTTTTAAAAAAATAACAAAATGTTGGATTCCATTGAAAATTTTCTCACTTGATGAGCTGCCGTTGACACAAAAAGACCGTCTGGAGTTCATCGATTTTTCACTAGAGTTTTATGGGAGAGTTAGCCGACAGTGGCTGAGCAAATGTTTGCAACTGGCTACAGCTAGTTGCACTAGAGATATTGCCTTGTACCGCCAAATAGCATCTGAGAACTTGGAGATGAGGCATCAGGACAAAGCGTTCTATCGAACTGATAAATTCATAGCTTTGTTTGTGCATACCCCTCAAAAATCACTGGCTAACCTAGCGCGTTATTCTCTGCAGGAGTCGACGTATTCACGAACCAGCCAGAATACGCCTAAGTTGATGTTTGATAACTGGCTATTGTATCCAGATATGGAAATGACGGCAGCCGTTAACCGAGCAATTGTTGGTCACAGTGTTGTCGAGATTGAGTATGAGTGCTTGAAAGCTGGTTCAATGGTCACTGAAATTATTCCATTCGCAATTTTTCATGGTTATTGTGGCTGGTATGTGCGAGCTTACGACTTGTCAGTATCTCAATTTTTAGATTTTTCGCTGTCTAGGATGAATTCAGTAGCTCAGTCTACGAGACCAGTTTCGATGCTAGACATACCTACGGATACAATGTGGAACACTATTGTTGAACTTGTATTGGAGCCTCATCCGTCAGTGCTAAATAGACGAGCAATTGAGCTTATGTATGGCATGTCCAATGGACGCCTGATATTGGTTGTCAATGAGGTCGTTGCTGCTCACATATTGAAGCGTGAAAACGTCGTAGTGCGTAACAATGGTGTCTTTCAATCTGGTAAATTGCTCAGTTTGAAAAGTGAATTGTCATTTGATCCGACACTGGATGAATTATGAACGCACTCGTATTTTGTTACCCTGTACCCTACATATACAACTAATCCTTCCGGAAATTGACTTTTAATATCTCACCAGTTCCCACATCTATAGTTTCGCCATATTTCCCCAGTAGTTCAGCTCTTAATAAATCATTAAATCGATACATTTCTACTAAGCGTGCAATCATAACACCTTCAGTTTCTTTTATAGTCTTGGATGACGGCTTTTGTTGCTCATTTTTTAGTCTCTCTAATTTGTTGTTAACAGTAGTGAGTTTTGTCTTTAATGCTGATATTTGTTCTGTATTAGATCTATTCTTTCGTTCAGCATCTCGAATTTTTTGTGCAGTAAGGATTTCTAGTTTGATCTCCTGATAAATGGCTTTCCTGAACAATGAATGGTTCACTCCTGCTTGTTTAGCTACAGTATTCATGTTAATTCGTGCGGTCGGGCAGGCAATCAATTCATTCAATGCTTGTTTTAACCTTTCTGTGCCGGATTTCTTAGTTTCATTTTTCATGCAATGTCACCATTTACTTGGAGTGTAGATTTGTCTGTGAGGATCACTGAGGCTGCATTAATTGTGTCTCGCCAACTTTCAGCCATCAGTGAATACTCTGATTTTTTGTCTTGCGGAAGTCGGTCGTAAAAGCCGAGTTTCTCTTCAGCGAAATTTTTCATTGCTTGCCAGTGGACTCTTTGCTGTGTTGTAACGAGGTAACTCGGACAGTAGACGCAGCCGCTTGGAAGTCCCACATTTTTTAGCTTACAATCGGGGCCTGCAGTACAGTAGCCATGAGGTAAGCCCCTAATATTTTTCAGGTTTTTAGCCAAAAATATTTTGTAAGTATCCAAATTTTTGAAATGCAGTTGCTTGATAGGGCGGCCTGTATCGGATCTATCGGATGCTATCACATTAAATATAAGGTTTTTTGCTCCGTCATTAAGGCGTTTCCCTGCCTCGCCAGCTAAAATACCCTCAGATGCCTCCATTGAAATGTTCTTGGCGAGGTTATTTACCATCAGATCCTCGAAAATTTCAAATAGGTTAATCATTTCATCTAAGCTTTCAAAACCGCGCGATGCGTACACCATAGTCATTGAGCTGGCTAGGTGTTTGAACTGGTGTTTTATATCATCCAATTCTCCCAGCCTGTTCGCAATAATAAACCACGCAAAGTTATGGCGAAGCATGTGTGGCGTAATATTAAATATTTCTCCTTCAACGTATTTTTTGCCCACATTCTGCCCCCTGACTGACTTATAGTTGCACCCCAAGGACTCCAATTGTTCGATGTCTTTAGCCGATAGTCTGTACTCAAACTTGTGCAATGAGAACTTTGGCTCTTTTCCGTCAGGGGTTTTCATCTGGGTGTAGCTTCTACTTCCGAGATAGGCATCAGAGAACTTAATAGATGTTAGATTATCAATTACACCAAACAAAAGATTCTCATTTAACCCATGCCTTAGCTGATGTCTAAATGAATCTGTGATCTTGATATTTGGGTTATCCAGTATTGCAATGGCTCGTGTGTGCATTGCTTTTACATAACGTTCTAGAACTGTAATTGCATCATGAGTATCCTTATTTGCGATCCATTTCATGGTTATTTGGGTTTCGTCAGTTTTGGTCAGAATGGCTTCAACATAATACTTTCCATCATGCTTATTTGAGCAACCAATAATACAGGACAACGCTTCCTCTTTACGCATTCCAGTATAAGCAAGAATATAAAACAATACATGTAATTTGAGATTGTCCAGAACTTTAAAACCATACCTTAATGGTTCTGCTAAAAGGGAAAGACTTCTTCTTTTGTTTATTAATCGAGATGCGCTTTTGTGCTCAATACCTGTATCAGTCACATTTTTAATTCCATTTACATAGTTTTCATTTGCAACTTCCCATCCTTCGATTATTTTTTTTGCGTTAGAGATTTTATTTTCACATTCAGCGATGACATTTTTTAAAAGGTCAGAAGGCACGATTGGATAAGATATTGGTCTATTTTGTCTTTCAAACGAAATGTCGAATTTGTCCAGTACTTCATAAAGTATCGTTAAAGAATTTTCTGTGAACAGACCATAATTAAGTTTATCCTCAAAGAATCTTGACTTGAAAGATAATAATGAATTTTTAAGGATCAATTTATCTTTAATGAATTTAATGAAATAATTTCTTATAACAAGGTTTGGCAAAGAATTAAAATCAGTTATTGAATTAATGCCATAGTTCTGCAATAATTGGGAGAAATTAATTAATGGGTAAGCTTGATGGCAAACAGATGAGAATTTTATACCTTTTCCTCCCTCAAAAACCCCTATAAAATTTGCGAGTAAAAAAGCAGATTTGACTTCATATTTTAAAGCGGATGAGAGCGTTGAGAAATTTATCGATCTGATTCTGTTTCGCCACACATCATCATCAAAAGTAATATCTCCATGTCTATTTGAATTGACGCTTTCCATACTATAAATAACAGTTTTTTTAATTCGTTCGTAGTCTATTTTTATGAAAGGTTTAATTTTTATCAAACCTGTCTCATCAGATTCTGATATGTGTTCAATCAAATCTATAATTTTCAATTTGAATCTCCTATATTGACATAAAATGCCCAATCATCGTGGCAACCACTTTTGTTCAATAATGCGATGCCATTCTCTACGGCATTAGTATTGATTTCTCTCAGGTCGTTAAGCACTGAAGGATCCCCTCATAAATCAGCCATAGCATAGCCATATTTGAGCAACTGATTGGCGAATAATACCCAGGCCGCCAGCAATTCTTTCTCCGTGATTTGATAATCAGGCCGCCTGAGTACCTCCAATCCCAAGCGAATCGTTGAGAGTACCGTTCGATGCCCAATGGTATTGGCCTGAAAATGCTTATCCCAGCCCTGTTGCTGTGCGTGTAAACCAACTAGCCACAACAGGCATTGAAC
>NZ_JAKKRO010000078.1:0-17133 GCF_025654235.1 Shewanella sp. SM32
TTTCGACTTTCGACCTAACTCAGTCAAGGTCAGTGTCTTACATTCAATCAGTGCCTTAGAGGCCAGCATCAAGCTGTTTAATCGTTTTAGGTGAAGTTCTGGGCAGTATTGGTGTAAAGAATGTTGTAGGATATTGGCTTCGCGCATCTTGTTGTCCAAGTGTAGTTTTTAGCGAAACCATTTGATCATGCAACAAGATGCGCTTCCACCCTAATTTGATGATTTATTTGTAAATCATCAGGGGATTCTTCAGTACTAAGCGGGCACGTGGTTCTGAAATATCTTGGAACTCATCCACCATAATGAAACGCCACGGGCTAATAAATTGCCCGCGTTGCAGATACGTCAGCGCTTTGCCAATCATGTCCTCAAAATCAATGTCGCCATTTATTGCTAAATGTTGCTCATAGCGCGTGATTATGGGCTCAAGCAGTTCGAATGCCTTGCGGGTCTGCCGAGCATCGGCGGCGCGAGCAAATACCCCCTCAAGTCCATGTTCATCAAGGCAAGCCGCTTTATACAGCCCTATCAGCTGACTAAACATTTTTGCCAATTCGGTCACGCGGCCAAGTTCATGTAGGGTTGCTAGTATGGCTTCATCGGGTAAGGGCGCATATTGTACTTTAAAGACCTGTAAAGCTTGCTCAAGCTTACTGATTAACAAACCTTTTTTATGTTGGTAATAAAATAGCTCAACACACTTAGTGCCATGCTGTTGATGTAGCTGGCGTTTCCATACCATCGATTCCAAGTATTTCTGGTTATCGATATAAGGAGCGGTATGCTGGTGTTCATCAATACCATAGTATTCAAGATAAATTTGGTATTCGGGTAGATAGAAATCGGGTTGATACTGACGAAAATCAATACTGCGCACATCATGCTCGTACTTAGCTTCATAGACATATTCGATGCCATTGCTAAATAGCCAGTTGGCAATGTAGAGCTCACCAAAGCTTTTGACTCGCTCACCTTTAAGACTGCGAATATCGTTATCATTCAAGTATTGAAAATACTCGCCTTCCATATCGAACTCGAATGGGCTTTTTTCAACATAATAGAAACGGCTGAAATATTCGAAAAGTTGTTTACGGTAAGCCTCATCTTCAATCAAAGTCTCAAGGGTATTGTGCACCCACAGCTCTTTGGCTTTGTCATCCTCCGCTAAAGGGGACAAACTCGGTTTTGCTCGCTCAACGTCGGCGATAATTTTTGAGCCTAAACTGTGGAAGGTGCTCGCCTTGATATCATCCGTACCGAGCCTGTTTTTAATCCGCTCATCCATCTCGTCAGCCGCTTTACGGCCATAGGCTAATAGCAATATTTCATCGGCTTTTGCTTGACCACTCTCAAGCAAATATCCTGCTCGACCAACCATCACACTGGTCTTTCCCGTGCCTGCGCCTGCCAATAACAAGTTATTGTTATCATCGATAATACAAGCTCGGCGCTGTTTTTCGGTTAAGGGGTTAGATTCTACATGCTCAAAATAGTCAGCAAATTTAATGAGCTGCGACAGAATATAATCTTCACGCAACTGCTTTATATCGGCGCGAGTCCAGCGGTGGATTTGCTTAAGCCTCGCTAACCCTGTGTGTAGATTTCTCGCTAATGGCAGGTTTTCACACCAAGGGAACCAGCGCTGGTATTCGCGCGCGACTCTGGCTTGTATCATTTCTAAACGTGATTCACGTAAATAAGTGTGTGTCAGTGTCTTATCCACTTTCGCCATTAACTCAGCAACGCGCGGCCCATTGGCATTTGCCCAATACTGTGCGATTTGATTGCTAAATTGATGCTGTGCAAAATAGCTGAGAAACGGCAGTTGATAGGCTTTGCCTAATACTGTGAAACCGAGTAGATAACCTAGTGGACTTAAGGTAAAAAATGGTGGGGAATCGAGCTGTTGCCAGGTAAAACATTCGTCAGCTTCTACTTTGTTAGCGCTGCGAGAGTGAGCAAAAAAGCCGCCTTTAGTGCGATTAATGCTAATACCACTCGTGGTGAGTTTTACCGCATCAGCTTTGCCAATAAAGAAACGGCCAAACCAACTGTGTTTGATATCTTGTTCAGAGTGATTCAATGACAATGTAAAACCTACGGCTAAAAAGTTTTAGAATTAACAGACTGATTTTTAAATGCATTATAACTTAAAACACGATGGCTCGTGTCAAGGTTGTGCTATGGGCTGTATGGATTATTTATTGATTTTGGTCTCTAGATGGAGCAAAACTTAGGTATTCGTTAACTAGGTCTTAGTTTGAAGTGAGATGAATGATAAACCAAGCATGATTTTGACTGTGTGTAACTATGTATTAGAAAGGCGTGTATCAGAAAGCAAAAAAGCCTGAATCTCTTCAGGCCTTTTCTTTTTTCAATACAACAGCTTAATCCTTGCGGATTAATTCATGCCGTATTTTTTCAATTTTTTACGCAGAGTACCACGGTTGATACCTAGCATGTTTGCTGCGCGGGTTTGGTTGCCACGAGTGTGTTGCATGATGATGTCAAGCAGAGGCGCTTCAACTTCGCTTAGCACCATTTCATAAACTTCTTGTGCTTCCTGACCGTCCAACTGTGCGAAGAAGTTAGTTACGGCACGCTTGACGGCGTCACGTAATAACTGGGGCTTGATAGTGCCGTTTGCTGTTTCGATTTTGCCAACGGTAAGCTGGTGAACTTCTGTGTTAGTTGTCTGATCAAACATTCTATTCTGCTCTTTATTAATTCTGTACTAATTCATCAAAATAACATTCCACGAGGGAATACTGTTCTGCAGCGGTTTCCAGCCGATTAAAGTCAGCCCTAAATTGGCGCTGAGCTTCTTGGTCTAGGTACCATCCCATATGTTTTCTGGCGAAGCGGATACCCTTGTATTCTCCATATAAGTCATACAGTTTGGTGAGGTGTTCCAGCATCACTTGACGCTGTTCGGCAACCTCAATGGGCGCTAGCTTATTACCCGTTTCCAAGTAGTGCTGGATTTCTCTGAAAATCCAAGGCCGTCCTTGAGCACCCCGTCCTATCATCAAGGCATCGGCACCGGTGTATTCCAGCACAAAGCGGGCTTTCTCCGGACTGTCGATGTCCCCATTGGCGACAACAGGAATCGAGACATTCTGTTTGATTGCTTTGATCGTGTCGTACTCGGCGTTGCCTCTGTACATACATTGTCTCGTGCGGCCGTGAACGGCGAGCGAGGCTATGCCACAATCCTCTGCAATCTGGGCGATTTGAACACCATTCTTGTGCTCTGGCTCCCAGCCGGTGCGAATCTTTAACGTGACAGGCACGTTCACTGCGGCGACCACGGCTTGTAAAATCTCTTTTACCAGCGTTGGATTTTGCATTAGCGCCGAGCCTGCCAGCTTTTTATTCACTTTTTTCGCCGGGCAACCCATGTTGATATCAATGATGTGAGCACCTTGTTCTACATTGAACAAGGCGGCTTGCGCCATTAAATCAGGATCAGCCCCTGCAATTTGCACTGAGCGGATGCCTTCCTCGCCAGAATGCGTCATGCGCTGGCGGCTTTTATCTGTATCCCAAACTTCAGGATTGGATGAAAGCATCTCGGAAACCGCTAAGGCTGCGCCATAACGAAGACAAAGATTGCGGAAGGCTTGATCGGTGACACCTGCCATTGGTGCCACGATCAGCTGATTGTTCAGTTGATAGGGTCCAATCTGCATTTTATGTTTCACCTTAGCTCTTCAAAGGGGCGCTATAGTAGCCCTTTTTGTTGGCCGTGAAAAGGTCAATAAATGACCTAGAGGTAATTTTTTTTCTTGACTTTTAATTGACGAGAAGTCAGAGGCCAAATTGTTGGAAGCCAGCGGTGGCGCATGTTGCGCCACCCTTTAGCGCTATTTACGCTTACCTGTCAAGCGACTCCAATCTTCTTTGTGAGCCGCTGCGTCCATATCGAACCATTGGCTATAAAAGTCAGAGATTTCTTGGGCTTGTTCTTTGAGGAGACCGGAAAGGGCAAGTTTGCCACCGGTTTTTACGCGTTCTGCGATCAAAGGCGCTAATTCTCGCAGAGGGCCTGCAAGAATGTTAGCGACCAGTACGTCGGCTTTGAGCTCGGCGGGTTGGTCTTCTGGTAAGTACAACGCCAGCTTGTCAGCGACATCATTGCGCTCGGCGTTGGCACGCGAGGCGTCGATGGCTTGATAGTCGATATCGATACCTGTGACTTTTTTCGCGCCCAGTTTCAGTGCTGCTACGGCTAAGATGCCTGAACCACAGCCAAAATCGATCACTTCTTCATCGCTTAAATCTAAGCTGTCTAGCCACTCTAAACACAGTGCTGTCGTGGGATGAGTGCCAGTACCGAAGGCAAGACCCGGATCTAAGATCACATTGACTGCGGTTGGATCAGGGATTTCGCGCCAGCTTGGGCAGATCCATAAGCGTGTGCCAAATTGGATGGGGTGGAAGTTATCCATCCATTCGCGTACCCAGTCTTTATCTTCAATTTGTTCTACTTTATGGCTGAAGTTCTCACCGAGGAAAGGCAAGGTTTTCAGCATGGCGATGGTCGGTGTCAGATCGGTTTCTGCATCGAATAAGGCCACTACCACGGTATCGCGCCACAGTGGAGTTTCGCCCAATTTAGGTTCAAAAATAGGGGTGTCTTTACCGTCTTCGAAGGTGATAGAGACTGAACCTTCTTCCATGAGCAAGTCGCTGATGGTTTCAGCGTCATCGCTATTGGTGTTTATACGGAGTTGGATCCAAGGCATGGGGGCATCCTGTGACTGAGTGTTCATAAACTAAGGGTTCAAAATATCGCGGTATTGTATACCCAAACTATCCCAAAATGCAGGATGTAGCGGGAATTTAAAGCGCTTTAGGTAAGGTCGTTTGGTTATCACTAGGCTTTAGGTTCGACGACTGGCTATCCTGGTATTACGCTTTTGTCTATACAGACAAGGCGTTAGCTGGCGGGTATGGATTGGTGTTAAAAAGCGAATTGTCAGTTTTATTATCTGATATAACGCTATGAAAAGTATTGGTTAATTGGTTTTACCTTTGTTTGGTTTTGATACGTTTTTTGTGATCATCTTCTAAGAGTTTAACTCCGTCAGGTGAGTTGGCTCACGCTTTAAATCTGTGACACTGAAGCCTGATTTGAGTTGCTGCTATGGTGTAGTTTGCCAAGAGGTGCCAACGATAAACGACATAGGTTAATTCAAGATGACAAGCATAACTCGAGTTCACAATAGGGTGAGTACACCGCTAGGTCATCCTTGGTCGGCTAAGGCTGATAGGCTGCAGAGTGCGACAGGGATTATGCTTGGCAGCTTTTTACTATTACACATGCATTTTGAATCGAGTATTTTGCTGGGTAAAGAGGCTTTTTATCGGGTCGTTCAGTTGCTTGAAGGTGGAATGTTTAGCAGCACAGGACATGGTTTTCCTATAGTCACTAAAGTGTTTTCAGTGTTTATGCTATTGGTGGTGATAGTACATGCCGCGGTGGCGCTACGGCGTTTTCCGGCGCAGCTAGGGCAATGGCGAGCCCTGCGTTCGCACATGGGGAATATCAAGCATAAGGATACCCATGCGTGGTTTTGGCAACTGATCACTGGCTTTATCTTATTTTTCCTCGTTCCTGTTCACCTCTTCACTATGATTTTGAATCCCGAAATTGGCCCGCATCTATCGGCTGAGCGGGTTTATCACGATAATGCTTGGTTGCTGTATGCGCTGTTACTTCCCGCTGTAGTGGTACACGCCATGATTGGTCTCTATCGCGTGGCGGTAAAGTGGGGCATAACCACTAAACGTTCAGGTCTACGAAAAGTCGCTAAGGTGTTGATTATATATCTGCTATGCCTTGGTACTGCGAGCCTTGTTTCATATCTATTTATCGGTAGCGAGCTCGATATTCCTGTGCAGCCCTTCGTACCTGAGTAGGCTTTAAGCCAGCAGCAGGATTTTGTTTCACTGCTATTATTAAGCATTAGGTTAATTATTCAGCACTCAATTGATCTGGCTCACGTTTTCGTGTGGATGTGTGAGCGATATTAGTTTGCGATAAGACTTAATGAGATTGGCTCGATAAGGTCAACGGCGTGAGGCGATAGGATGGCGATCAAATTAAATATTAAAAAATGGAGTGCTTGGCTGGATTTAAGCCAGAGTTTGTCTGGGGTAATACTCGCAGTCTTTTTGTGGACCCACTTAGTGTTAGTGTCATCGATTTTATTGGGTGCGGATGCCATGAGTTGGGTGGCTCGCACTATGGAGCTGAGTTTTCTGTCAGCTGACGGACACGGTTATCCTTGGGTAGTGACTTGTATTGCTATTGGTATTGCCATTTTGACGTTAGTGCACGTGTTAGTGGCATTGCAAAAATTACCCATGAGTCTGCGTCAGCAAAGGGCTCTACGCCAACAAATGCAAGTGATCAACCACAGCGATACTCGCTTGTGGCGTTGGCAAGCCATTACCGGTGTCGTGATTTTACTGCTGTTGCCTGTGCATTTGTGGCTTATTGGCTCGGCTCCCGAAACCATTGGCCCTCAGGGAAGCGCCGATCGTATTTGGAATCAAGGTGTCTGGATGGTTTATCTGCCTTTGCTGCTCACTGTGGAGTTACATGCAGCAATTGGCATTTACCGTGTGGCTTTGAAATGGGGGGCGGCGCGGGATCTCAACAACCGCAGTCGATTACGTAAGATCAAGACCATAGTGAGCGTGCTATTTGTCACTGTTGGTGTCGCCTCACTTCTGGCATTTTTACCCTACGCGAGTTAATTCCGCTTTTAATCAATGATTAAGTTAATCAGTGAATAGAATGTCGAACATAAAAAAACAGCACAAAACAATAGACCCCATTAAGGAGCAGGCGTGAAACTGATTTATACCGATTCATTGGTGGTAGGAGCTGGGCTCGCGGGCTTAAGGGTCGCTATCGCTTCGAAAGAGCGTGGGCTTGACACTTTAGTTCTGTCTCTCATTCCTGCAAAACGTTCCCACTCTGCTGCCGCTCAAGGGGGGATGCAGGCGAGTTTAGGCAATGCCGTTAAGGGGATGGGCGATGATGAGGATGTGCATTTTCAAGATACGGTAAAAGGTTCCGACTGGGGCTGCGATCAAGATGTCGCACGGATGTTTGCCCATTGTGCACCTAAGGCAGTACGTGAGCTGGCCAATTGGGGCGTGCCTTGGTCTCGGGTGACTGCTGGCCCGAGAGAAGTGATAGTCAATGCGCAAAAAGTCACGCTACATGAGGCCCAAGAAGCCCATGGTCTTATTAACGCCCGTGATTTTGGCGGGACTAAAAAATGGCGCACTTGTTATACCGCCGACGGTACAGGTCATTCGCTGTTATACGCTATGGATAACAAAGCGATTTCCATGGATATTCCCGTCCATGAACGTATCGAAGCCTTGGCACTTATTCACGATGGTAAGCGTTGCCATGGCGTGATTGCTCGTTGTTTGATTACGGGTGAACTTAGAGCCTATGTGGCTAAGTCCACTACGATAGCCACTGGTGGTTATGGCCGAATTTATGAAGTGTCGACCAATGCGATCATCTGCGAAGGTATTGGCCAAGCGTTGGCATTGGAAACGGGCGTGGCAAGGCTTGGCAATATGGAGGCGGTACAATTCCATCCCACTGCCATTGTTCCCGTGGGCATTTTAACAACGGAAGGGTGCCGTGGTGATGGCGGCTTATTGCGCGATAAAGACGGTTATCGCTTTATGCCTGATTATGAGCCCGATAAAAAGGAGTTGGCATCGCGGGATGTAGTATCGCGTCGCATGACCGAACATATACGTAAAGGTAAGGGCGTTGATAGCCCTTATGGCCCGCATTTGTGGCTAGATATTACCCTTTTAGGTCGCAAGCATATTGAAACGAATCTTAGGGAAGTGCAGGAAATTTGTGAGAATTTCCTTGGCATCGATCCCGCTAAGGATTGGATCCCTGTACGCCCAACTCAGCATTATTCTATGGGCGGTATTCGGACTAATGCCACAGGTGAAAGTCCGCAGCTTAAAGGCTTATTTAGCGTAGGTGAGGCGGCTTGTTGGGACATGCACGGCTTTAACCGTTTAGGCGGTAATTCGTTGGCCGAAACCGTGGTTGGCGGCATGATTATTGGTAAATATGTCGCCGATTTTTGTGAGAACAATAGCCTTGAGATCGACACTCAGCTTGCTGAACGGTTTATGCAGCAGGTGCAGAGTGAAATCGATGTGCTAGTCGAGGGTGATGGTCACGAGAGCGCCTTTGAGCTCAAGCGCGAAATGCAGCGCATCATGATGGATTATGTGGGGATTTTCCGTAATGGCCCCGAGCTTGAAAAAGCGGTTGCCGAGCTAAAAGTGTTGCTCGAGCGTTCGCGTAAACTCGGACTTAAGTGTAAAAAGCGTCACGCTAATCCTGAGTTAGTTGAAGCCCTGCGGGTCAAGCGTATGCTAAAAGTGGCGCTAACCGTAGCCTGCGGCGCAGCGGCGCGAACAGAGAGTCGTGGTGCCCATGCTCGCGAGGATTATCCGCAGCGAAATGATCGAGACTGGCTGAATCGCACCTTGGCCAGCTGGCCGGTTCCCGATGCACTCGAACCTGAGCTTAACTACGAAGCACTCGATGTGATGAAGATGGAACTCCCGCCGGGTTATCGTGGTTATGGCATCAACAACGCCATAGTGCATCCCAATACCGAAAAGCGTGAACAGCAAATTGCCGAGATTTTAGCTGAGCTAGGTGATGATGCTGACCGTTATCAAAGGCAGCGGGCTCTTATGCCCTTTGAATTACCCGAGAGCTTACAACCCAATAATGAACGTTTAAGTGATACTTTAAAAAGTCCATCTGCCAATGCATTAGGAGAAAAATCATAATGAGCCAAGGTCGTCAGTTAACCTTTAATATCTTTCGTTATGATCCGCAGGAGCCAAACGATAAGCCGAAAATGGTGCGTTATCAGCTTACCGAAACGCCGGGGATGACGGTATTTATCGCCCTTAATAAACTCAGGGAAGAACAAGACACTTCATTGCAGTTCGACTTTGTCTGTCGTGCTGGCATCTGTGGTAGCTGCGCTATGGTGATCAACGGTTTCCCGACGCTAGCTTGCCGCACCTTAACGGCCAAATACCCTAAGGGCGAAATCACCTTAATGCCGCTGCCAGGTTTTGAGTTGATTGGTGATCTCTCGGTTAATACTGGTAAGTTTATGCGGGAACTGGCCGAACGCTTAAAGCTGTGGTTATACCCTAAGGCCAATGATATAAGCGTGCATCGGCTTGAAGATCCTATGGATCCAGATGAAGCTGCGCGTTTGTATGAGCTAGAGCGCTGCGTTGAATGTGGCGTGTGTGTTTCTGCCTGTGCGACTAAACAAATGCGTGAAACTTTTGTCGGCGCTGTGGGCATGATGAAAATAGCCCGTTTCGAGATGGATAGCCGTGATGCGCGCACTGCGGAGGATTTTTACCATGTGATTGGCAATCAGGATGGCGTGTTTGGCTGCATGACTTTACTCGGCTGCCAAGACAACTGTCCTAAGGATTTGCCCCACATGCAGCAAATTGCGTATTTACGCCGCAAGATGGCCATGACTTTGATTTGATTCGTGATAAATGATGAAAAGCGCCAACGTGTTTGGCGCTTTTTTGTTGATTAGCAGGCGTAGCTTTTGTGAATGTCAGCTCGATTGATTATGTCTGCGGTTTGAGCGACGAATGCTTGAAAGTGCGTACTCGCCATATGTTCATCCAGTGCGGCTTGGGATTGCCAAATTTCGTACATCCAGAAGATATTTTCATCATCTAATGAGTGATGCAGTTTGTATTCGATGCAGCCAGCCTCGGTATGAGTGTCTGTCACGAGTTGCTTGAGTATCTTAAATAGCGTATCGCTTTGGCCTTGATTCGCTATGATTTGAGCAAATACTGTTATTTTCATTGGTTAAAACCTTCTAAAACAATTTTACCGATCGCTTTGCCAGACTCTATCTGAGCGTGAGCTTTGATTAAGTTTTGGGCATTAATGGTGCCGTAGTGCTCACCGAACGTACTCTGTAACTCGCCTGTATCGATAAGAGCGCTTAAGCGGTTGAGTAAGTGATGTTGCGCAATCATATCCTCGGTCTGATATAGGCTGCGGGTAAACATCAGTTCCCAGTGTAAGGATAAGCTTTTACGCTTAAGTTTCATCACATCTAATGGTCCCTTAGGATCATCGATTAATGCTAGTTTTCCTTGTGGCTTAAGCACTTGTACTATTTCATCAAAATGCTGATCGGTTTGGGTTAAGCTAATCACATGGGTCACATCAGTAATGCCAATATTGGCAAGTTCCTGTGAAAGTGGCTTGGTGTGGTCGATAACTGCATCGGCACCAAGTTTGTGCACCCAAGCGGCGGATTTAGGACGAGATGCAGTGCCTATGACTTCTGCACCAGTGAGTTTTACTGCAAGCTGAGTGATGATTGAACCCACACCGCCGGCCGCACCGATAATTAAAATACGGGCGTCAGTTGCCGAACCATCTTGGGGTAAAGCTAAACGGTCGAATAAAATCTCCCATGCCGTAATCCCCGTTAAAGGTAATGCCGCGGCTTGGGTATAGGTTAAACTTTTAGGTTTATGGCCGACAATTCGCTCATCAACCAATTGATATTCTGCATAACTTCCACTGCGACTGATATCGCCTGCATACCACACTTCATCGCCAACGTTGAAAAGACTGGCTTTCTCACCAACTGCTTTGACGACACCGACCGCATCCCAGCCGATAATTTTGTATTCGCCTGCAGACGCTGAGCTAGATGCACGGATTTTTGTATCAACCGGATTGACAGAAATGGCTTTGATTTCCACTAAGAGGTCAAAACCTGTCGCAGTTGGCTCGGCTAGCGTGATGTTTTCTAATGCATTGGGCGCTGTGATTGCACCTGCTGTCTGGTAACCAATGGCTTTCATGTTTATTCCTCTGGGTGTACTTGCTGGAGTCTACTTGTTTGAGTGTACTTGTATCGTGTAGCCATTGTGTGGAATATTAGCCAAGAGATAAACAGGATAAAGTTTGTAATTTTTTCAAAGGATTTTTGATAATCATGCTAATTAATGATTTAGCTTTGTTCGTGCGAGTCGCTGATTGCGGCAATATATCTGCCGCAGCAGCCGAGATGGATATCTCGGCTGCTTCTGCCAGTGCAGCAATAAAACGGCTTGAGAAACAGCTCGATACGAGTTTATTTATCCGCACGACACGCAGCTTACGTTTGACTGTGCAAGGTGAACGTTATCTTATTCATTGCCGACGTGCGCTAAGCGATTTAGCGCTTGGCGAACAGGCTATCGCCAGTGATAAAGGTAAAATATCCGGCACCTTAAGCCTGTCGGTTTCTTCAGACTTTGGCCGTAATCTGTTTGTGCCTTGGCTCGACGAGTTTTTGCTCGATTTTCCTCAACTGCAAGTGCGCTTGCACCTTGGAGACAATATCAGCAGCTTTTATCACGATAAAATTGATGTCGCCGTGCGCTATGGAAAACCGCAGGATTCTAACCAAGTGGCTTTTCCTATCTGCAGTGTTGATCGTGTCTTGTGCGCCTCACCTGAATATCTCGCCAAGTTTGGTGTGCTTAATTCATTAGAACAATTAGTTGAGCATAATTGCTTGTTTTATAAGTTAGATGATCGCACCCACGATCAATGGCTATTTAGGCGTGATGGTCAAGAATTCAAAGTGCGAGTCACTGGCAATCGTAGTGCTAATGATGCCGAGATTGCCCGCCGTTGGGCTGTGGCTGGCAAAGGGTTGGTATTTAAGTCGAGTCTAGATCTGGCCGATGACTTAATCTCAGGGCGATTAGTACGTTTGTTGCCTGAGTATCAGGGGGAACCCGTCGATTTATACTTAGTGTGCCCAGGACGTGAGCATGTCACTCCCGTGGTGTTACTGCTTCGCGAAATGTTACGTCAACGTTGTAAAGAGTTGCAAATGCAGTTGGCGGCTCGTCATATTCTCCCACAACACCCTTAAGCAATTGCATTATGGTGGTACATGTAAATAAGCGCACTGCATGTTGTTATTTATTTGTAAATAAAGTTTTCTAAATTGTTTTGTTGGGTGGGCTTAGTTATTTCTCATTGTGTTTTTTATGTTTAATTTTTCTGGATTTTTCTGGATTTTTCTGATCTAACTCATATTTATTTTAATTTAATATGAGTTAGCTCTTGTGTGAGTTGTAAATATTTTTTGTTCGTGCGTATGATGCAACAGATGTATCTTTTTGTATCTTTGGCTGTGATGTCGCAGTGGAGATTATTTATAGCATGACGTATTGACGAGCAATGTTAACTAAATTAGCTACAAAAAAATATCCAAAAAGACCAAAGCGTTTTCTTTTCGCTGTGGGTGAGTGGCTGATATTTGGAATATTATGGGTGAGTTTACCTGTGAATATTGCCGCGTTGTCTAATTCTTGTGTTATTAAAAATAATTATTTATCAATGGCTTCAGTGTCGTGGTTTCACTGTGAACCTGTTAGCCATCAGTCAATAGTAATAGTTGGTGAATATAGCGCTCCCCTTTGGGCTGGGTTTGCCCAAACGGATTTTGAAAGCATATTTTGGGGAGCGTCTTTTTTCGTTTTTTTGGGTTTTATTTATTTCGTCTTAACCATATTTATACGTAGTTATATTACTAATATAGAAAACTATTATTCAGTTTTACTTAATTGGATTAAATCAATTCAAGCAAGTACATCCTAGCGTTAAATAGAGCGCATGCTCACTATCAAGATTTTTCATTAAAAATATAAATCAAGGTTTTATTATGCAACCAACGAGTAATCAATATTATTCGTCGATTTCTCGTCGACGAAATAAATGGTCTGTGCTTTTCTGCGTGCAGGTGATGCTGGCCAGTTTCTCCTTTGTCGGCCAAGCATTGGCCGTCAATGAATTTGAGCTAGCAACGGATGCACAAGCAGCAAAATGGTCTGGCTACGTTAATGTGGGTTTTACGCGAAACATTTATGACTCGGAAAGTTATTACGCCTATCAAGCCTACAACATCGATAGCCGTATCGATTACAAGGCAAATTGGGGCAATGTGTTGTTTACCCTTGGGGGTGAAAAGCAAACACTACATGGCAAAGAGTCCAGTTTTTATGATCCTTTGCTGGAGTACCGCACGCCACTATATGCCTTAACCGATACCGTCTCATTGAAAGGCAGTTTAGGTGTGTATTTACCCGCAGAACGTGAATCAAAACTAGATAGGTTGCAATATGCGCCGCGCATTGCCGCGTACTTATTTTGGAGCCCGCTAGATAACCTAAGTTTTTATTTTTCACCGCGCTATCGCTACAACGCTTACCAATACAAAACCGCTGGTGAGCGCGTGTTAGTTGAACAGCAACTCGATGGATTACTCGATGCTTATTGGCAAATAACGGCCAATTGGTATTTGGATATGAGTGGTCGTTATCGGATTTCCAAAAACTATTACGGTCGTCGACTCGATGATCAATTTACCTTTGCCCAAGAACTCGGTTGGTCGTTTAAGCCTGATTGGGTGTTGGCTGTAGGTCACAACAATAGTGGTCGTTTCTATAACCCAGAAGTGGGGACATCTCAGGGATTTGAGATTTATGACAAAAAGAGTTCAACCTTTTATTTGTCAATTACTAAATATCTATAAAAACAGTAGTTAAGAGGAATCTATGAAGAAGTCCATGCTATGTCTGGCGATCACCAGCGCACTGACCCTTGTGGGGTGTGGTGCCGGCGATGAGCCTTATAAAGAACTCCCGAAAGATGAAAAGCAAGTCACCACTGCCGACATCGATAAAGCAACTGAGCGGCAATATCTCTACATTCGCAGCGTGGGTAAGGCTCCGCGTTATGCTGCCGAGGTGCGAGGTTTTACCCAAGGTGATCCTAAGTTGGTGACCTTGCATAAAACTGAGAATGGTATCCAAGTACGTCAAATTGACCGAGATAATATCGGACTAGGCCATGACAGTCGTTATCCTAATGAGTATAACCAAGCGCCAGTGTTAACCATTCCTGGCGAATATATCGACTTTAAATGTACCGAAGATAAATGGCGTGAGTGCGTTAACGTTGAGCAAGTGAATACAGATGCTAATTTAACATGGCAGGATAAGCGCTACTTTGTCCCCGATTTTGCCAAAGCCAAAATTGCCGAGTTGAGCATTAATGACATTTTCACCTTTGGTGAATGTGTTACTGAAACAGAAGCCCCACGACTAGTAAATACTCAAGGCCAAAAAGGCTATGAGATGGATTTAGCTAAGGGCGTGGTTAACTTTGAAATTGAGCATACCTATCAAGCTTCACCAAGTTGCTTTAACCAATTTTACGGTGGCAACCTCGACAACCTATCCTTTACGACCACTGAGTTTATTTCTATTGTGGCGGTGGATCAGTTAGCCAGTAAAGACTATCAAGCGATTCCCTATGCCGAAAATGAAAAGGGTGCATTTGGCTTCTTTACCTCCTCCCATACCTATCGTGATGCGACTGACTCAGAGGGCGTTGACGGGTATGTGCGTACCTACTTGAATCGCTTTAATCCGGCCAAATCAGAACTTACTTATTACCTGAGTAATAATTTCTACGATGCGAAAAATAAACCCTTTTTGGATGCTGCCATTGAGTCTGTTACGGCAATTAACATTCAAAACAAGCTGTATAAAACCGGTTTTCCACAGATAAAACTTGAGCAAGCCAATGATAAACGCCATGGCGACCTACGTTATAGCAACATTACCTTATTCGATGAGCCACTGGATAATGGCTTGGCGGGTTATGGTCCATCAGCGGCAAACCCACTAACAGGTGAAATTGTTAGTGCGCGAGTCAATCAATACAGCTCGAATCTAAAACAAGGCGCAGTACGTTACTATCGCCAAGTGCGTTTAGATTATAACAGAGGCAAATTGGACGCGAATTCAGTGACGTCGTTAACGGGTGAGCCATATGTCGCTCGTTTGGACAAGCCTGATGTCAGCCTAGACACCGCGCCAGTTGAGGCGGCTGCATTTGAGCAACCCACTCAGCAACTTATCGCTGCACCCAAATCGATGTTATTAACGCCCAAGGATAATAGTTTCGATGCCTTAGCGGATTTTGATAACAAAACACAAGCGTTTTGGTCTGAAAACTCAATGATGCATGTGGATACCGTGTTTGCTACGGGTGGTAGTGATCGTGAATTACCTCGCGGCATCAAAGGTCATGAAATTGACTGGAAAAAAGCTGAAATGTGGGTTGATGGCAAAGTGGGCGGTAAGTTAGCGGCATTTGAAGATCTGCCCATAAGTTTACAAGACTCCTTAACGACAGCCCTAGCCGCACAAGCATTTGCTGGCACCTTAACCCATGAGTTAGGACATACCTTTGGCTTAAGGCATAACTTTGCTGGGAGTCGCGACCACGACAATACCTTTAACCAAGCACAACTGACGGAGTTAAAAGCCGCCTTTAGCGATGCAGGTTACCCAGACATTACTGTTAATGCCGAGTTTTCGAGCCAAATGGATTACAACGTGAATCGGTTTGCAACCACGTTTGAACCCTATGACTTAGCTGCGTTACGTTTTGGCTATGCCCGTGAAGTAGAAACGAAGGCCAACGAATTTGTATCGCTCAAAGCGGAAGATGTCAAACGCCGTGACGAACTCGTCAAAGGGGTTGTTAATGGAGATACTCGATTTGGTGTGCTCTATAACATTGAGCAAAACAATAGCCTACGTCAGTATTCTTACTGCACTGATGAACATGTGTCCCTTAACAGTAACTGTAATCGTGGTGATGCAGGTAAAAACTTAGATGATATTAATCAGTTCTATATCGAGAAGTATTTTGATAGCTACGAGACCATGAACCTACGCCATAATCGTCAATCTTTGTTTGAGGATCATAGCCTAAGTTACGCCATTAATCGTAAAGCTCAGTTTGATGAAATACGTCAATTCATTGAAGATGTGAGCTTTTTAGAGCAATTATTTGGTCTGTCTGAAAACTTTTTCGCCGGTGAGTGTGAACGATTGGCGGCGGCAGGTAGCGAGGCTTGGTATTGCGCGAATCAGCGGGCGATGAATCAGTCGGCAGATTTCTTCCTTAAGCTGGTGGGAGAAAATGATGCGACCCTCGATGTGACATACAAGCAAGCCGATGGCAGCGTGGCCTTAAGACAACAGTACAATTTTGGCAAAGTGCTTGAACAATATCGTTTTAAAAGCGGCGATATGAAGGCGAAGTTTGAGCCAGGTGAGGTGATAAGTCAGTTCTCTGATTCTCCTGAAGCCTTGAAAGAGCTGATCATTAAATCGCAAATTAATCCTAAATTTCAGGATTTATTAACGGCGGATGTCAGCTTTTCGGGTCGCTTACTCAACGGTATTAAAACGCCTGCGTCCTCACCTAACCATCCCTATGTGAATGAGCGCGACGTCTTGGGGGTGTGGCCAGATAAATTGTTAGCCGTGAGAGCCTTAGTATCACGTACCACCCCACGTAGTACATCGAGTCTTGGTTATAAAGCATTGGTTGATTTACCTAATGTGGGTCCGGTGTTCAAAGATATGTTGTGTAAGATGACCATGGGCGAAGGCCCAGGGCTGACTCGTGGTAATGCACCCCTCTTTACCGAAAGCTGTGGCGTGAGTGGTAAGCTCGATAGCTATTTGCCTTATTACACTGATTTTGCGCAACAAAGTATTGAGCCATTACCTAATTATGACCGTTCGGTATCACGTTACTTCCAATTCGATACTGTTAACGGGCAGCCAAAAGGTAAGAGTAATTTACTGCAGATGATATTACGCCAAGTGGTGCTTGCATCCGTTGACAGTGATTATCAAGGCGAGCAAAAAGCTAGGGCCAGAATTCAGATAATAACTGCGACACTCTAATCGAGGTGTAGAAGAAGCCAACTGCTGAAAAGTGGTACGCTTTATCTCGCCAAAGTAAAAGAGTATCACCATGAATTATCAACAATTGACCGAAGCAAGACGATACCAGATTTCCGTACTGTTAGAACAGGGCTTTTCGATAGCACACATAGCTAAATGCATTGATTGTCATCGCTCTAGTGTCTATAGGGAAGTTAAACGATGCCAAGG
>NZ_JAKKRO010000079.1:0-16603 GCF_025654235.1 Shewanella sp. SM32
ACACAGCCAGCTAAATTTTGTCTCACCAGGGCAACGTCATGCACTGCAAGATGGCGCTATTTTAGCGAAGCGCAAGAAAGTGCTTGAGGCGGCGAAGGAAAGAAAACCGATGCGTTGGTCTACAGAGATCAGAAATTGTGAAGCGGTTGGCGCTGTAACACTCAACCCAGATAAGGCACCAGAAGAAGGCGTAATAAATGCAGCTTAATATTTAAACAAAGAGTGACAACTATCTTGAAAAACACCGCAGGTTGGACACTGATATTCGAGACCCATATAAAGCTCCAAAAATAAGTTAAGCTTCAGAAAAATGAGGAAGCTCCAAAAACAAAAATCGGGTACTTGACCCGATTCTATTATTCATAATTTCACTATGATGACTAAACTGGAATGACTACAAAAAAATAAATCCACACAACACAGCTCCCAGTGCCAAACGGTAAATAACAAACGGGGTCATTCCCATGCGGCTGATGATTTTCAAGAAATAATGAATACATGCATAAGCTGCAACAAAGGAAATAAAAGTGCCTAAGATCAATGCTTGATAATCAATTGGCAGCGCGCTTTCCGCTAAATCTTTACCGACTAAAATTGCCGCGCCTAAGCTCACAGGCACTGACATTAAGAATGAAAAGCGAGCCGCAGCATCTCGACTCAAACCTAGCATTAGCGCCGCGGTCATAGTGGCACCAGAACGTGAAGTCCCAGGGATTAAAGCAAGCGCCTGCGCGAAACCAATTAACAAGGCTTTGCGCCATCCAGTCTGATAGATTGTTAAATCGCGGCGCGACATCTTATCAGCCCACCACAGCAATAAACCAAAAACGACTGTCGTGACCGCGATAACCTCTGTATTACGTAGGTGAGTTGCAATAAAATCCTTAGCCATAAAACCAAAAAATACAGAGGGTAACGTCGCCAGAATAATCCACCATGCCAGCTTGCTGTCTTCGGATTGCTGACCTTTAAAAATGCTTGCAACCCAAGCATTAAACATAGTCCATAACTCGTGTCTAAAATAAATCACCACAGCAAATAACGACCCTGTATTCACCGCCACGTCGAATGACAAACCTTGATCTTCCCAGCCTAAAAGCTGAGCAGGCAGAATTAAGTGAGCAGAACTAGAAATAGGTAAAAACTCAGTTAGCCCTTGAATAAGCGCTAAAATAATGACCTGAAACGTATCCATGACAATCCTATCAATAAATTAAAACGTCAGCCCTTGGGGCCATTCAAACATCACAGGCCAAAGCCGCTGCGACTCTTTATCATACTCTTGCCACAAACTGGCATAGCTTTTATCAACCAAGGGATGAATCAATTCCGGCGCTAACTCGGCTAATGGCCATAACACAAAGGCATTATTAACTATCTCTGCACGGGGGAGCGTAACGGGCGTTTCACATACCACATGGTCATAAAGCAGCAGGTCTAAATCTAAAGTTCTTGGGCTAAATTTCTTCGCCCCGACAAGCCGGCCGTGATTCTGCTCGATTTGCTTAAACTGCGCAACTACCGCAGCAATATTAAGGTCAGTTTCAGCACTAGCAACCATATTCAAAAAGTTAGTGCCACTAAAACCTACCGCTTCACTTTCATACATAGAAGAGAGGCGCAGCGGCCCAAAACACGCTCGCAGCGATATTAATCCCGCTTGCAAATGCTGTTCAGGCTCGATATTGCTACCTAGGCTGATATAAATACGTGCCATGCAATGTCCAATTTATCTGAAGATAAACATGATTTCTTAATCAACAGTCGAGTTGATCAAACTCTTATCTAACGTGAACGCTCTATCTCAACGCCAACCGATGCCGCAGTAGCTACTGCCCCCGGCTTCATCACGACAACTTTCACCCAAGTCACGTTAAATTCTTGAAGTAAGCAATCCGCTACGCGCTCGGCAACCGTTTCGATTAACTCGATTGGATGTTCAGTAATAAGTTCTGTTAATCGACTAGAAACTGTCTCATAGCAAAGTGCATATTGATAATCGTCTGTCGCAGCGGCTGGTTTGTTATCCCACGCCATATCTAAATCTAGCAACAGGCTCTGATGGATTGTCTTTTCCCACTCATAGACACCAATCACAGTATCAACGCGTAATTGCCGTATAAGTACTTTATCCATGCTTTCTCCAACTAACTTACTACTATGAGGTCTGATAAGCTAAAAGCGATCCTAGCTGTATAATCCGCAATCTTCTGACAGATAACTAATTTGCTTTCTACTCGAGCCAATCCACAGTAGGATAACGCCCTAAAAGGATTTGCTCATTCAGAAAATATCTCAACCTCAAATGGGCGAGTTATTCCACAAACCTATAGCGGGATTGACAACTGAGTCAGCTTTTTAAATTGTTGCGCGATAATACCTTAAGACGCGTAAGGAAACCAATGTGAGTCCATTAACACTGACACTTTTGATGATTTTGGCCGCCTATTTGGCAGGTTCAATCTCGAGTGCTGTGCTGGTTTGTAGAATGAGGGGTTTACCCGATCCAAGATTACAGGGTTCAGGTAATCCGGGAGCCACCAATGTACTGCGAATTGGCGGCGCGAGTTCGGCTGCCATGGTGTTGTTTTTCGACATGCTCAAAGGCGCCCTGCCATCTTATTTAGCCTATCTGATGGGCATAGATGCAGTCTCACTCGGACTTATCGCTATCGCCGCCTGCCTTGGGCATATTTATCCCGTGTTTTTTGGATTTAAGGGGGGGAAAGGTGTCGCAACAGCTTTTGGTGCTATGGCTCCCATTGGCGATGATTTAGCCATTTGCTTAATGGCATCTTGGATTGTTCTACTCTTAATTAGCCGCTACTCGTCCCTTGCAGCCATTCTGACGGCATTGCTTGCACCACTTTATACTTGGTGGTTAGACGACAGATTTACCATTCCCGTTGCCATGCTATCGACGCTTATCATTATTCGTCATAAAGACAATATCCAACGGCTACTTAAAGGTGAAGAGTCAAAAGTTTCACGTAAAAAAACGCCTAAAAAATCTTAATGTGACAACATTATCCCAATAAAAAACTGCGCTATAAGCGCAGTTTTTTGTCTCAACATAACCTATCAACATCAAAGGCGTTTTATGCCACCGGTGGCAAGGTATCTAACAGCCATCTTGGCTGGCCTTTTACCGCCAAATCTTCGTGCTGCCCTGCCTTTAAACGCTGCAATCCTGCAAAGGCAATCATAGCGCCGTTATCGGTACAAAACTCACCACGGGGATAAAATACTTGTCCACCAAGCGAGCTCATCATTTCGGCCAAGGTTTCTCTTAAGCGCGTATTCGCACTCACGCCACCGGCAATCACTAAGCGGTTATAGCCTGTTTGCTTCAGTGCACGGCGACATTTAATCGCTAGCGTATCAACCACAGCTTCCTCAAAAGCACGAGCAATATTGGCTCGAGTCTGTTCATCCTTAGGTTCGGCAGCAATGGTATTAGCAGTAAAAGTTTTTAGACCCGAAAAGCTAAAATCGAGTCCAGGTCTATCGGTCATAGGCCGCGGAAACTTATACCCTGCAGGTAAACCTTTAGCAGCAAGCTTTGCTAAACGCGGACCGCCGGGATAATCCAGCCCCATTAACTTAGCTGTTTTATCAAACGCTTCACCCGCAGCATCATCGACAGACTCGCCTAATACTTCATAGCGGCCAATTCCATCGACTTTAACCAACATAGAATGGCCACCAGAGACCAATAAGGCCACAAATGGGAACTCGGGCGCGTCATCTTCAAGCATAGGCGCCAGCAGGTGCCCTTCCATATGGTGAACACCGATTGCAGGCTTGTCCCAAGCAAACGCCAGTGACCGCCCCACGCAGGCGCCAACAAGCAAAGCACCAATCAAACCTGGGCCCTTGGTATAGGCAATCCCATCGAGATCAGCAATTTCAGTATTTGCATCTTTCAGCGCTTGACGAATAAGCGGCACAATTTTGCGCACATGATCACGTGACGCCAACTCAGGCACCACACCACCATAGTCAGCATGCAGCTTAACCTGACTGTATAAAGTATGAGATAATAAGCCCAGTTCATCGTCATAGACGGCGATACCTGTCTCGTCACAGGATGTTTCAATACCTAAAACCCGCATGGTGTCTCATCAATTGCTAACTAAAGGGCGCCAATTCTACCTGCAAGCGCTCGATTACTCCAGTCGCGCAGGCCATATTGAGTACACTATAGGACTGAGCTCAGTTTTAGGGCTTTACAAGCCTAGGTGTCTCGGTATAAAATTCCGCACCATTTTAAATAGACTTGGTTCGAGCAATTGAACCAGAACAACCTACACCTAAGGGGTGATGGCGTATGCCAATTATTAAAGTACGTGAAAACGAACCATTCGACGTAGCTCTGCGTCGTTTCAAGCGCTCTTGTGAAAAAGCTGGTATTTTAGCCGACGTGCGTGCTCGTGAATTCTACGAGAAGCCAACTACTGCACGTAAGCGCGCAAAAGCAGCTGCAGTTAAACGTTTAGCTAAGAAGCTTTCTCGCGAAAACGCACGTCGCGTACGTTTATATTAATCTCATATGAGCCTAATTGATCAGCTAAAAGACCATATGAAACAGGCCATGATCGCCAAAGAGAAGGCGCGCTTGAGCACTATTCGTATGGCATTAGCCGCCATCAAGCAGATTGAAGTGGATACCCGCGAATCTCTGACTGATGAACAGGTTATAGCGGTCTTAACCAAAATGGTGAAACAACGTCGTGACTCGATTGCTCAATTTGAAGCAGCGGGTCGTAACGAGTTGGCCGACGTGGAAGCAGCAGAGATTCAAGTTATTGAAGCTTTCCTGCCTACCCCTCTTACAGAGGCGGAAATCGCGGCGCTCATCGATGCAACTATTGTAGAAGTAGGTGCATCCGCCATGGCGGATATGGGCAAAGTAATGGGAGCATTGAAATCTAAAGTGCAAGGACGTGCAGACATGGGCGCTATCGGCGCTATGATCCGTGCTAAATTGCAATAATTAGCGTTTCACTGTATGAACAAGCCGTGCCTATGCGCGGCTTGTTTGTTTAAATTCGCGCAAGGCGGGATTTTAAGCACTCAATGGCAATACCTCGTGATTTTATCAATGAGCTAATCGCTCGCACTGACATAGTCGAACTTATCGATCGTAAGGTGCCCTTGAAAAAGGCGGGTAAGAACTACTCGGCCTGTTGTCCTTTTCATAGCGAAAAATCACCTTCGTTTACCGTCAGCCGTGATAAACAGTTCTATCATTGCTTTGGCTGCGGTGCTCACGGCAACGCCATCGATTTTGTGATGGAGTATGACCGACTCGATTTTATTGATGCCATTGAAGATTTGGCGGGCCAGCTTGGATTAGAGGTTCCCAGAGAACAAGGCACAGGCAAGCGACATGATGACGGTTTAAGCCGTGACTTATATCAACTCATGGAAGAAGCGAGCCTTTACTTTCAAAACCAACTTAGACAACACCAAGATAAACAAAAAGTTATCGATTATCTTGCCTATCGCGGTTTATCCGATGATGTAGTAGAACATTTTGGTATTGGCTTTGCGCCAGACGGTTGGGATGGCTTATTGGGCCGCTATCGTCAGAATCAAGATGCGCAGGATAAGTTACTGACTGCGGGGATGTTAATTAGCAACGACAGTGGGAAACGTTACGACAGATTTCGTGACCGCCTCATGTTTCCTATCCGCGACAGGCGCGGACGAGTCATTGGTTTTGGTGGCAGAGTTTTAGGTGATGGCACACCCAAATACTTGAATTCTCCAGAAACGCCCATATTTCATAAGGGCAATGAGCTTTATGGTCTCTATGAACTAAAGCAGCGCTATCGCGATCCAGACAAAGTACTGATCGTTGAAGGCTATATGGATGTGGTGGCATTGGCGCAATTTGGCGTCGATTATGCTGTCGCATCATTAGGCACCTCGACCACAGCAGAGCAATTTCAGCTTTTGCTGCGCAGCGCTAAAGAAGTGATTTGCTGTTACGACGGCGACAGAGCAGGTACTGAAGCGGCATGGCGCGCCTTAGAAACGGCATTGCCATTATTAAAGCCGGGCGATCAAGTGCGATTTATGTTCCTGCCTCAGGCCGAAGATCCTGATTCTATGGTACGTAAAATTGGTAAAGATGCATTTGAAACCTTAATGGACTCTGCCATTGCACTACCCGAGTTTCTATTTGACACGTTAGCGACAAAATACGGTACAGATAAAGGCAACTTAGCGAAACAAGCTTTTATCTTAATTGAAAAAATTCAAGACACTGTGCTGCAAAATTTACTGCTTGAGAACTTAGCTCACAAGTTAGGAATGAACAGCTCAGAAGATATGAAAAAGAAGCTAGGCTTTAGCGTGAAACAAGCTAACCCAATGGCAAGTAAAGGATTAAAAGGACGCGGTACACCATTGCGACTCGCCATCGCACTGTTAGTACAACATCCTAAACTGGGTATGGGTTTACCCCCACAACCCGCACTCGCCCACTTGCAGATGCCAGGCATAGAATTGCTGCCACTGTTATTGGAGATGACTCGAGAGCAAACGTTAAACAGCGCACAACTACTTGAACAATTCAGAGAGCACCCTTACAGCGGCACTCTCCATAAATTGGCCCAATGGGACCATCAAGTGGCGGATGAAAACTTGCTCGAAAAGTTTAAACAAACCCTGGTTTGGTTGAACAATCAATATATTGAACAACGATATCAGGAATTGAGTCTAAAGCAGACTCATACAAAAGAAGAGAAGATGCAGCTCTCGAAGCTGATCTCAGTCATGAAAGGGTTAAACTGAGGCAAAAATGTCCTCATTCGCTACCCCAGTGACTAGCACAGACATGTGCACACGGCTATAATTGACGATTTGCGCGGCACTTGGCTTATGCTAAGTGTCCGTCGTTGTAACAGTTTCCCAACTTGGATGATATCTATGGATCATACTCCGCAGTCGCAACTTAAGCTGTTGCTTGCCAAAGGTAAAGAGCAAGGTTACTTAACCTATGCAGAAGTGAACGATCACTTACCTGCAGACATGGTCGATTCTGACCAGATCGAAGATATTATCCAGATGATAAATGACATGGGTATCCGGGTGTTCGAAGAAGCCCCCGATGCCGATGACATGATGATGTCGGAAGACAACACAGACGAAGATGCAGCAGAAGAAGCCGCCGCAGCACTGGCAACAGTGGAAAGCGAACTTGGCCGCACAACCGATCCCGTGCGCATGTACATGCGTGAAATGGGTACCGTTGAGCTTCTGACTCGCGAAGGCGAAATTGTTATCGCCAAACGCATCGAAGAAGGCATCAACACAGTTCAAAGTTCAGTCGCCGAATATCCACAAGCGATCGCTATGATCCTTGAGCAATTCGACCAATTTGAAGCCGACGAACTGCGCTTATCTGATATTATCTCTGGATTTGTAAACCCGGACGAAGATGACGTCGCCCCGACCGCCACTCACATCGGCTCAGAATTATCTGAAGAAGAGCTGGACGATGAAGATGACGAAGAGGATGACGATGACAGCGAAGATGAAGAAGAAGGCAACAAAGGGCCTGATCCTGAAGAAGCTCGTGAAAGATTCGGTCAACTCAGAGCCGCTTACGAAAGCGCACTGAAAATTATCGAAGCTAAGGGCCGTGAACACCCTGAATCGGTAAAAGCCCTCTTCGAAATCGGCGAAATATTCAAAGAATTCCGCTTAGTGCCTAAGCAGTTTGACCGTTTAGTCAAAAGCATGCGCACTATGATGGACCGCGTGCGTGTTCAAGAACGTTTAGTATTAAAACTGTGCGTTGAACAAGCCAAAATGCCGAAGAAAAACTTCGTCAAATTCTTTACCGGCAACGAAACCAACCTCGATTGGTTCAATACTGAGAAAGCCTCAACGAAACCTTATGCCGAAGGCCTAAGAATGGTTGAAGATGATGTCATTCGTTGTCGCAGCAAACTTGCTGCAGTAGAAGAAGAAACTGGCTTAGCGATTTCTGCCATAAAAGACATCAACCGTCGTATGTCAATCGGTGAAGCCAAAGCACGCCGTGCGAAGAAAGAAATGGTTGAAGCGAACTTACGTCTAGTAATTTCTATCGCGAAGAAATACACCAACCGTGGTCTGCAATTCTTGGACTTAATCCAAGAAGGTAACATTGGCTTAATGAAAGCCGTAGATAAATTCGAATACCGTCGTGGTTACAAATTTTCGACCTATGCAACTTGGTGGATCCGTCAGGCGATTACCCGTTCTATCGCCGATCAAGCGCGCACGATTCGTATTCCAGTACATATGATCGAAACGATCAACAAGCTGAACCGTATCTCTCGCCAAATGCTACAGGAAATGGGCCGCGAGCCTTCACCTGAAGAACTGGCTGAGCGTATGATGATGCCGGAAGATAAGATCCGTAAGGTACTGAAAATAGCTAAAGAACCTATCTCCATGGAAACCCCAATCGGTGACGATGAAGATTCGCATTTAGGTGATTTTATCGAGGATACTACCCTCGAATTACCACTGGATTCAGCGACCAGCGAAAGCTTGAAAAACGCCACTCACGAAGTGTTAGCAGGTCTAACCGCCCGTGAAGCGAAAGTACTGCGTATGCGTTTTGGTATCGATATGAACACTGACCACACACTTGAAGAAGTGGGTAAACAGTTCGACGTGACCCGCGAGCGTATTCGACAAATTGAAGCTAAAGCGCTGCGCAAGCTTCGCCACCCTTCACGCTCAGAAATATTAAAATCGTTCTTAGATGAATAGTTGGATATAAAATCCACACTAAGCTAAAACGACAAAGCCCTGCTCTTGCAGGGCTTTTTTATGTCACTAATCCGTCTTCACTAAGGTCACAACCTGTAATAGGATAAAAATAGCTAAGCGCACACCCGATAAATCAATAAAGTTGATTAACAGATAACCACTTGAATCAATTAGGTGAATTAGAAGCAAAAACACCAGTGACAAGCGCAAACAAGCTTAGTATAATTCCACTCGCTTTAGACAGTGACGACTGTCTTTAGTCGGCCCCTTAGCTCAGTTGGTTAGAGCACACGACTCATAATCGTTAGGTCCACGGTTCAAGTCCGTGAGGGGCCACCACCCAATACAACGAAGAAGCCCATTGATTCAATGGGCTTTTTTGTATCTAAAGCACACCCATTCTCACCTTCGAAATACCTGAACCTAGGAACGATCGCACCTATATCGCACAAACTGCATGCAACCCCATGCAAAAGGGTGCAAAACATCAGTCTAACCAAACTTCAAGGCAATTCAAGCTACAAATTTATTCTATCTAAAATGGAACACGCATTAGGTCGTGTCAGCATCTTAGAATGATAAAAGTTAGGGAGTTAATAGAGTGCAAAAAAACGAAGCTGAAGATGACCCGAAAAGAGTAAAGCGACGCTCTAACGCGTCGCTTAAGATGAAAGTATCAATCTTGACGAGTCCAGTGTTCAACTCGTCCAATTACAGCATTTTTTAATAATGCTTACTTACCTGATAAAGCGTATGCAACTTATAGAAGTTCAATGGGCCTGAGAGCAAAGAAATAAAGGATTAGGCCCAATATCAACATGCTATAAGCCAATACCCGTCAGCCAACATTTAGGTTTTTTTTCCTTTATCAGCCGCCCCTCCATAGAGTCTTCAACTACCATTTCTACATGTTGACTATTATCTGTCCTCTCATTCCCCCCCGTATTTCCCCACATCACGGTTCCAAGATTTTGCTTTTTGGTCGAGGACTTCGATTCTGACTCAAGTGCATATTGCTTTGCTGAAGAAATAAAATTTTCAATATCCTCGGCCGTGTAGCGTACAAGACTACCAATCTTAATAAAGCTTGGTGCATGCCCCAGCTCAATTGCAGTTGAGCCCTTAGCTCGACTCTTCTGTAATGCGCTAACTGACATAGACAACCTCATCGCGGTTTGTTTTTCGGTGTATAGCCTTACATCTGACATCAAATAACTCCTAGTGGGTAGACCCGCGAAGAATATCTGGTGCGTAAAAAAAACAAAAAAAACGATTATGTTTGGTCTAGAAATCTTGTGCACACTCCTCATTAATTTTTTTATGCATAATCGAAATTTCTGCCTTTTGAAAAAAATTTGCATGCTATTGCCATCTTAAACAACAAAAGGCAAAACAAATGAAACTCTACCAACTTATGTGGGATCTTCTACTTCATACATTCAACCTGATTATTGTGGGATCGCCAAACGACGATGTCATTCAACAGTTTCACAAAACCTTCAATGTCAGCGGGAGCGGAAATGAGCCGCAGAACAAAGACCTTAAATTGATCCAGGTTGTTCACGAATGGCACTCAGGTAAACGAAAATATCTGACCGTTTCAGTGAAAGATATACCTAACTTTTACATTCGGATTTTAGATATCAAAAACTTCCAAAATAACGATACTAACGAGCTAGTCCCCAACAGCCTAGCAGCCATGAGTTTTTATAGCAGAGTGAGAGAAAGCAGCACGGGGAAATTGAAAACAAGGAAAATTTGCGACCTTACGCCAAAACAAGATTTGGATAACGTTATTTCAGCTCATCTACTTAAACTCGCCAAACCTCAATTCCACTTGACCTCCACAAATCTCCTAACGCTTGATGAGTATCTGAAAGAATATGAAGTGGTTTTGATATCAAAAAACCCAAAAACAGCGCGAAATAAAATCAATATCATCCGTTATCACTTCAAACAATTCCTAGCATATCCTATTGATAAAATAGACTTAAAATTACTAATTCTCTGGAAGGAAAGCCATATCAGAAAGCTAACAACAAAACAGAAACAACAAAGTGAATGTCCATATGATTTGGCAGAATCAACACTTAAAGGCGCAATTTCATCACTCAGAGCAGCTTTACGATCGGCTTCCGCATCACCATTTCATAATTATAAAATTCCGGAGGAGATCATTCACACCAGCGAGCTTAAATTTATTCCCAAAAACTTGGTGCATAAATATTACAGCCAAGAAGAGCGAGTAGAAATTTACCAAAAATTATTTGTACGAGACCGGAACAAACTGCTTGGAAAAATAGGTTCCTGCCCGTTCTACGACTACCTGACACCTCTAATTTTAATTTGCATCTACTTAGGGTTAAGGCCGAGCTATGCACTAAAAATCAAAAAAACAGATATTTATTGGGAAAGTAACATGCTGATTATTCGAGGAGATAAGGGAAAAGTTAAGCAGCCGCAATACACTCCATTGTGTAATGGCCTCGATGTTATTATTAAAGAATGGTTACAACACCCAATTCACTCCTCAAAAAGTCAATGGCTTTTCCCTAATCCAATTGATCATAAATCACACCTAGTAGACTACAGTAAATTAGTCAAAAACTTCAAAAAAACGCTGAGTTTTGAACACTTTGACTTTACAACTGTTCGTCATACATCTGCGACACATTTTCAATCTGGGGGCCATGATATCTTTAAAACGCAACGGTTCCTTGGCCATGGAAATGTCACGACAACGTTGCGATATTCGCATCATACGGATTTGGATATCAAGCGTTGTTACACTCAATACTCCGAGATGGTAGATAACGAGATCCTTCAGGCCAGAGCACTAGTAGCAGGTACGAAGTAACGTCAAAATCTCGTAACTCAGAATATGACGGTATAAATTTAACGACAGAACAGTGAAATTCTCATCGTGCGTTTCTAGTTACTCAGGACATACTTTCCTGCAAAGCGAGAAACCACGATGATGCAATCGACTGCGTTTGAACAACAAGCCCACAATCTGCTGATGGTCTTCGAATTAATGACTTATGTGATTAAAAAAGAGATGCCTGATAGCGACACCTTTTCTTACGAGGACAACGTTGAGCAAGAAATACTCCTGCACATGCTTAAACAACGCTTAGTGCGTGAAAAAATGTCCGCCGTTCAGATTGAACTCGCAATTTCATTTGCTGAGCAATTTATGCAAACAGGGCTAATTTCCATGGCACAGACCTAAGTAAAAGTTGAAAGGCCAAATCAATAGGAGTAATAAATGGAACACTCAACTTTTATTTATGTAAATCAGCTTAAAACATTTAGTCCTTGGAATGAATACTGCAAAGTCGTGTTGCTTGCAGATATTAAACTGAACGACCAAACCTCAATAGAGCTGCTGTTTACACGCTACATTTATCTTCACTTAAATATAGATGGTTATGTTCTAGGTGTGAGTATTAGCCAATCTATTTTTGAGGAGCATCCTGAGTTTAGCTCTCAGTTTTTAAACGACTTAGAAATGATGCAGCTATTACTCATGTATGTTGATGATATAACAAATTTTTGCCAATTATTTGCCGCAGAGTTTGAGTATGTCTTAGGGTATCACCCGACAGTCTACTTTGAAGCCGCGGAACAATATTGGGAAAAGCAGATTATTGAAGCACAATCTAACGCGCCTCAATAATCACCTACTAGCGAACCTCACGGTTCGCTTTTTTTATTTGCTTATAGCCTTAGCTCAATCTAAGTCGCCAACGCCCACAAACAGCGAACTATCAGATAAAATCGGCAATACACTGCACTACAGTATCCGACCGGCAACCCACGTCTCCAATACATCAGCCAGTTTAATGAGTTGTTCTTGATGCTTGGATTTATTTTTCGCTAGGTTTTGGATATTCAATAGCTTCCATCTCACCGCAGGTAGTGCCGCAACGCTCGGTTCATCAAACAATGACCAATCAGGCTGACCCTGTTTAAAGGATAATAAAAAGTCTCTGTCTTTTGCAGTAAAGTGATGCTGCAACGCTGTTAGCATTTCTGAGCGAGTTAAAATCAGCTCATCGAGTTTAATCGGCTTTGTCGTCATTCCATTGAATTCAGTTTGAAAGCTTTCATCAAGCGGTTTCCAGCGTGGAGACATCACTTCATTAATAGGCCTTGGATGGCTAAGTGTATAAGTGAGAAAACCGACTAAAATCTCTCGACTGATCCCCTCTTCCGCCAGCAGCATTTTCACATCGAATAGATCCCTTGGGTGCTGCCTATCCATCGCTGCACATAACTTACCACCGTATAGATCAGGCAGGCTTATAACCGGTATCTCTGCATACCCAAATTCTTCTTCAACTAACTCAACGACTGGCATTAATACCGCTTTGTGCAGCGTACCTCTCGCAACAGGAGAGACTTCAATTTTTATTGTCACTCTATCACTTGTCACGACGACCCTGAGCTCATCATATTTATTGTCTTGAAATACTGCACTAAGGTTCGGTTGTAGATTGATCTGCGCAGTCAAACGACCAAGCGCTTCCTTCACACTTTGTAGCGCTTGTTCCCTTGGCTCCAAAGGAAGATAAGCCAAATCGATATCGACCGATAAACGTGGGAAGTTGCGTACAAATAGGTTGATAGCCGTACCGCCCTTTAGGGCAAATACCTTCTCTTGGGCGACGAGCGGCAGCATCCGAATAAGCAAGGTCACTTGCTGGTAGTATATCGATGACTTATTCATATTGATTTTCTTCTGTCTTAATAAACGATGCAGGCACTGTTATTTGATACCGTCCATCGTAACGGCCATGAGCTACCACCTGACGCTTTCCCGCACCAAGCGTGATTTGCTGCTCATCTAGCCTTTTGCTCCACTGGTGTTGATAGTAGTGGCCTAAAAAGAGAAATACGCGATTAGCTTGTACGGCTTCACTTCGATTCAGTATTGACTGTATTTTACGTGGGCTGAGATTCACTAACCCTTGAAACAGCTCCGCGGCATGCTCAAAACTGATATGTTTGCCAATGGCATTGACGACCTCATAGGCTGCAAGCTCCGCACAACTTGCCTTAACCTCTCTATTGTTCACCCCTATAGTAATAAAGTCTTTTTCCAACGTTTGGGTCAGCTTGCTACTGGTATAAAAAAGCCAGTTTTGCTCCTCCAATTCGCGGAACCACTTTGGCAAAGCCTGCTTACTTTGACAGCCAACCCAAACTTGCTCGCTGCTTAGTTGAAGATAATGACTAAGCCCTTGATACGTTAGGCTACTAACTCCCGCAAGATGAACAGGAAGCTTTAGCTGCTCATTCACAGCCTTGAGCGCTTCAACCCAATGAGGCTGTAACTTGCCTGTTGACTCAGGACGAACGTAAACCCCCGCACTTATCTTGTACAACCAACCACTCTGCACATATTTTCTCACCAAAGATGAGCTGATCTCATTTTGTGTCAACCACGACTGAAGCACTACCGCACCAGGACTCGTATGATTAATCAGCCAGTTTATTTTTGAGGACATAGTTGCACCATAAGTACCAAAATATAGAGTAAATTAAACCAACTATAGAAGCAGAGTTTATAAATTGCAATTACTTAGTACCTTAGGTACATGTTTATCGAAAAATGCAAACTAGCAGAATGAGGGGATGATTAGTTACCATTAAAAGGCTAATAAGGGATTCTTACTTGCAACGTTAAACTTAACCCCTGAGCCGAAAGAATTTCCGGTGCCCAATTCTAGTTATTGATAAGGACAATAACGAGGAGTTAATAATGAGTCAGTCACCGTTTATTCGCGTATATCAACGTAAATCAAAAAGCCCTTGGGATGATCATAGTACCGTCTTGTTACTCGCTGACATTGACGAAAATGATAACAATCCTAGAGCCTTACAATTCACTCGATATATCTATCTTCATCGAGATATCAAAGGACAACACTTAGGCATTAGCATCAGTAAATCGCTTCTTGAGGAACATGCTGAGTTTGATACTCAGTATTTAATGGGCTTGGAAATGACGATGCTATTGTTGATGTATAAAGATGATATTTCTGCCTTTTGCGAGTTGTTTACCGCGGAGTTTCAACAGATATTCGGGTTGCCCCCGATTCTCTATTTTGACGCTGCCGAACAATTCTGGGCTGAGCAGATTATTGAAGCCGAAGCTTAAGCTAACATTCAGCAGTAATGTTAAGCGTTAGCCACTTACTCGCGAACCCGAAAGGGTTCGCTTTCATACTGCCAAAAAGAAGAAATGGATCGATAAAAACAGGAAGGTCGTTTATGAGAGGTACATTAAATGCACCATAAGCATCAAGTTCTTCTTTGCTGATCCCGAAATAGTCTGAAAAATAGATATTTACCCAATCCCTCTTTTTAATTTAGCGTCGCGCAGAGAGTGCGCTCCAATGCTTAGTTAGAATACAGACTCCTCAGACAGAGCTTTACCTATCCGAAACGAGACTGCACTTTTGTCTTCTGGCACTGAGTCTAACGCAAAAACTCGAACCACATTCTCAACTAGTACGCTAACGTCTTAGTATTTATGCGCTGGGCATAAATCGCTTGTTGGACTTGGCCGCTGCCACATCCAAGTAATTTGGTATAAATGATGCTATAAGAAATTGCTTTTTTGCGGTAGCGGTTTTTTATACTGTTTGATGGGTAATCACTTGATATCGTTTTACCTTTCTCATTGGCTCACGTGATTGCGGTTGGATAAAACTGATAAGGCCAGAGCTCTGTAGTATTACTAAAATTGGATCAATGTTTTGATGTTGGAGTTAGCTAGAGGTCATTGTGCTAAAGAGGAATGGGGCAGCTTAGAATCAAAGATAGCGACGAACATCCAGCTAAAACCGCAATATCAGTGTGATACTTTATTACTCTTCGACAATAATGCGTCCCCCATAGAGCACCAATGATAAAGCTGTCTAAAGATTGGTAGATGTTATCCATACGTTAGTTACCTAGCTAAAAGAAGTGGTCATTTATCCCAAAACTTGCCACTTTGATAGTCAGATCGTGCCTGACTCTCGCTATAGCTTTTATTGTCAATTTTGACACCGCCAATACCATTCGAGTGTTTGCTAATAAATTCATCTTCATCATCGTCATCTGACTGGCCAGAGCTAGACATTGCAATTAACGTCCCTAGCACCATGAAAACAGAGACTAATATCTCAACTGAAATCTTGAGAACGGCTATTAAAAAATTAAAAGACCATGTAGCTATAATCGGAATTGCTTTTAATAATCTATCTCTGAAATTCATAGTGCCCCCCTACCTTGGAATCCAATTCCCACGCAATCATAGATGATTGTATTGTATAACCCGACAGTGAAACTTTATATGTATCACAACTAAGGTAGTCCAATAGTGAACGGCTTTTAGCGTATTCATTTCCCAATCCCAAGTTTGTTCGCCATTTAACACCAAGTATATTAACACTCTGGTTTACTTAATCTTCTGAATCGCCACAAAAATCGTAGACACTTTGTAGCATTACTAAAATTGGGTCAACAGTCCAGTACCAAGCAGAGCTAGTTCAGTCATGCGAAACAGGGAATGGGGCATAAATGCCCCCTGTGTCAGGATTGTTGTCACCCCTAAATAATCATTATGTTTAAAGACAGGGTGCGGCAAAAGAGAACGATATGGCTCGGTATTCACCAGAACGTAAAGAGGCGATCCTTAAAAAATTATTACCTCCTCACAACTTAACGGTCGCAGAGGTCGCTCGGGAAGAAGGCATCGCGGTGCAAACCTTGTATCATTGGCGAGATATTGCCAGAAAAGAAGGTCGCCCCGTGCCAGGTAAAACATTAA
>NZ_JAKKRO010000080.1:0-16181 GCF_025654235.1 Shewanella sp. SM32
GTCCACAGTTCTACTTCCGTACAACTGACGTAACCGGTACTATCGAACTGCCAGAAGGCGTAGAGATGGTAATGCCTGGCGACAACATCAAAATGGTAGTGACTCTGATTTGCCCAATCGCGATGGACGAAGGTTTACGCTTCGCAATCCGTGAAGGTGGTCGTACAGTTGGTGCTGGTGTAGTAGCTAAAATCATCGCTTAATTGCGATAGAAATTAGTTTGAAAAGGAAGCTTCGGCTTCCTTTTTTGTTTAAGTGGATTATTTCATAGGTTTTGTGGTTTGCATGGGATTCGCATCCTTGCTTACAAAGTCGAATAAGAATACAATCTATGGCCGATTTTTGACCCTGAGCTTATGCTATTTTGCGTTTCTAAGGGTGTTCGGAAATGCAGAGTGATGTGGGATTATGCCCGTCAATTAATGTGCTCTAAGCTCAGGCCGTATTGAGTAACGGAAAAACCGATGACAACAAATACTGAAAACCAGAACAATTCTCTGGATATCGTGAAGTGGGGTTTAGTGATTGTATTGCTAGCCGCTGCTGTTATTGGCAATCAAATGTATAGCGAAGCCAGTGCCGTCATACGTGCGCTTAGTGTTATCGTTGCATTCGCTATTGCTGGTTTTATTGGTTGTATGGCCGACGCGTCAAGAAGCGCTAAACACCACTTTTATTGTCCTTGCAGCAACAGGTATCTTAGCTCTTATCCTTTGGGGTATGGATGCTGTGTTAATGCGAATTGTCAATTTTATCACTGGCGTATAGGCACCTCGAATGACTGAAGCTAAAAAAAGATGGTATGTAGTGCAGGCATTCTCAGGCTATGAAGGCCGAGTTTGTAAGTCACTGATTGAATATATTAAAATGCATGGCATGGAAGCATACTTCGGTGAAGTATTGGTTCCGACTGAAGAAGTCATCGAAATGCGTGCAGGTCAGCGTCGCAAGAGCGAACGTAAGTTTTTCCCTGGCTATGTGTTAGTCCAGATGGAAATGAACGATGACAGCTGGCATTTAGTCAAAAGCATCCCGCGTGTTTTAGGCTTTATTGGCGGAACGTCTGATCGTCCTGCCCCAATTTCAGATAAAGAAGCTGATGCAATTCTGCGTCGCTTACAAGAAACGACAGCGTCACCGACTCATAGAACTATATTTGAGCCTGGTGAAGTGGTACGTGTGTGTGATGGTCCATTTGCTGACTTTAACGGCACCGTTGAAGAAGTGGATTATGACAAGAGCCGCGTGAAAGTATCAGTGATGATCTTTGGTCGTTCTACGCCTGTTGAACTTGATTTTAGTCAAGTTGAAAAAGGCTGATTAAATAAACTACAAAATCCGTTTGGCAACGGGTGCGAATTTCTATATAATTCGCACCCGTTGTTTTCGGGGGAGCATGTCAGCATGTCGCTGATGCGCGTTTGAACCCAAACTGAGGAAATGTCAGATGGCAAAGAAGATTGATGCTTATATTAAGCTACAAGTAAAATCCGGTTCTGCGAACCCATCACCACCAGTTGGTCCAGCTTTGGGTCAAAAAGGTGTGAACATCATGGAATTCTGTAAAGCGTTTAACGCCCGTACAGAAAAAATGGAAAAAGGCATGCCTATTCCAGTCGTGATCACTGTTTACAGTGACCGTTCATTCACTTTTGAAACTAAGACTTCTCCAGCGTCTTACTTACTGAAGACTGCTGCAGGCCTGAAATCAGGTTCTCCACGTCCAAACACTCAGAAAGTGGGTACTATCGCTCGCGCTAAAGTTCAAGAAATTGCTGAACTGAAAGCTGCCGATATGACTGGTGCTGACATTGAAGCGATGACTCGCTCAATCGAAGGTACTGCGCGTTCAATGGGTTTGGTTGTAGAGGATTAATATAATGGCAAAGCTAACTAAACGCATGCGCGTAATTCGCGAAAAAGTTGACGGTACTAAAAGCTACGATATCAATGAAGCTGTTGCTCTGTTAAAAGAATTAGCAACTGCAAAATTCGTTGAAAGTGTAGACGTAGCAGTTAACCTGGGTATTGACCCACGTAAATCTGACCAAAACGTTCGTGGTGCAACAGTGTTGCCACACGGTACTGGTCGTGACGTTCGCGTTGCAGTATTTACACAAGGTGCAAATGCTGAAGCTGCTAAAGCTGCTGGCGCTGAGCTAGTTGGTATGGATGATCTGGCTGAGAAAATCAAAGCCGGTGAAATGAACTTTGACGTAGTTATCGCATCTCCAGATGCAATGCGCGTTGTTGGTATGTTAGGTCAAATCTTAGGCCCACGTGGTTTAATGCCTAACCCTAAAACAGGTACAGTAACGCCAAACGTTGCTGAAGCTGTTAAGAACGCCAAAGCGGGTCAAGTTCGTTACCGTAACGACAAGAACGGTATTATCCACACTACTATCGGTAAAGTGGATTTCACACCAGTTCAATTGAAAGAAAACTTGGAAGCGTTAGTGTCAGCACTGAAAAAGGCTAAGCCTGCAGTTGCTAAAGGCATTTTCGTGAAAAAGATCAGCATCTCTACCACTATGGGTGCAGGTGTTGCAGTTGATCAAGCTACGCTTGAAACAACTCTATAATTTTACAAAGCGGGTGCATTAGTCTATAATGCGCGCACTTTGTGGGTTGAAGCCTGTTTTATCTTCCGTTTAAGCGGAGTTTAACTCAGGTTTCCGTCCAAGACCGCAGGTGTTTTTTGTAAAAATAACTTAATTTCCTGCGTAGACGGTGTCAGGCCCCAGCTAAAATTTTTTACTGGATAATCTGCACCGTAAGTCACTAAATACATAAGTATTTAGTATGGTAAATACTAGGGAATACCCTAGGTAGAATCCAGGAGTAAAGCCAATGGCATTAAGACTCGAAGACAAAAAAGCGATTGTTGCTGAAGTCAACGAAGCTGCCAAAGGTGCGCTATCTGCAGTTGCCGCTGATTCTCGCGGTGTGACTGTAGGTGCTATGACCGGTCTGCGTAAAAAAGCTCGCGAAGCTGGTGTATATGTACGTGTAGTACGTAACACGCTAGCTCGTCGTGCTGTTGAAGGTACTGCTTTTGAGTGCCTAGCAGAAACGTTCACTGGCCCAACTTTGATTGCTTTTTCTTTAGAGCACCCAGGTGCTGCAGCACGTCTGTTAAAAGACTTTGCTAAAGAACAAGCTAACTTCGAAGTTAAAGGCGCAGCCTTTGAAGGGAATTTCATCCCTGCAGCTGAAATTGATCGTTTGGCGAAACTGCCAACATACGAAGAAGCACTAGCTCAGTTAATGATGACTATGAAAGAAGCATCTGCTGGCAAGTTCGTTCGTACACTGGCCGCCCTGCGCGATCAAAAACAAGAAGCCGCTTAATTTCAAGCTGGCTGCTTAATAAAATTGAATTCAGAACAATAGGAAACATTTGTTATGTCTATCACTAAAGACCAAATCTTAGAAGCCTTTGCAGCTATGTCTGTAATGGAAGTTGTTGAACTGATCGAAGCTATGGAAGAGAAGTTCGGCGTTTCTGCCGCTGCTGCTGTTGTTTCTGGCGGTGCAGAAGCAGTTGTTGTTGAAGAACAAACAGAATTCAACGTAGTTCTGACTGCTCACGGCGACAACAAAGTTGCAGTTATTAAAGCCATCCGTGGCGCAACTGGTTTAGGCCTGAAAGAAGCTAAAGCTATGTCTGAAGCTGCTCCAGTAGCAGTTAAAGAAGGCGTTTCTAAAGAAGAAGCTGAAGCTCTGAAGAAAGAACTTACTGAAGCTGGTGCTTCTGTAGAAATTAAGTAAGCTATTATTTTGCTTGCTCACCCAAGCCACTTGGGTGGAGGCTGGCGGTTTTTTAACCGTCGGCCTTTTTTGCGCTATATGCGCTGGCGATTTTTTTTCACCGTTTGTCGCCAAATTTTGCAGTCCCTAGCAGAGATTACTGGTTAGGTTCTTGCCATCAACGGTGATGGGCAAACGTGCTGAATTTTAATAACTTAAGTTATTTATTCAGTCTTGGTCACATCTCGTAAGCAGAGGAAACCCATGGTTTACTCCTATTCTGAAAAGAAGCGTATTCGCAAAGACTTTGGTAAGCGTCCAAAAGTTTTGGATATCCCTTATTTATTGTCTATCCAGCTAGACTCTTTTAAGAAGTTCACCGATCAAGATCCTACCGGTGAGCGCGGTTTAGAAGCCGCCTTCCGTAGCGTTTTTCCCATCAAGAGCTTTTCTGGTAACTCAGAACTGCAATACGTCAGCTATAAGCTTGGCGAGCCTGTTTTTGATGTGAAAGAGTGTCAGATCCGTGGTGTTACGTATTCAGCTCCACTACGCGTTAAATTACGCATGGTGTTGTATGACCGTGAAGCAGCGGCGGGCACAGTAAAAGATATTAAAGAACAAGAAGTCTACATGGGTGATATCCCATTGATGACGGATAACGGTACTTTTGTTATCAACGGTACTGAGCGTGTAATCGTATCTCAATTACACCGTTCTCCAGGCGTGTTCTTTGATCATGACCGTGGTAAAACCCACTCATCAGGTAAGGTGCTGTATAACGCACGTATTATTCCTTACCGTGGTTCATGGCTTGACTTTGAATTCGATCCTAAAGATGCACTATTTGTGCGTATTGACCGTCGCCGCAAACTGCCTGCGACCATCATGTTACGTGCATTAGAATATTCTACTCAAGAGATCCTCGATCTGTTCTTCGAGCGCGTTGAGTTCAAGATCAAGAAAGATACTCTGGTCATGTCTTTGGTGCCTGAACGTCTGCGTGGCGAAACTGCCAGCTATGACATCAAGGATGCTGAAGGTTCTGTACTGGTTGAAGCGGGACGTCGTATTACTGCGCGTCACATTCGTCAGTTAGAAAAGACTAATACCACTGAGCTTGAAGTGCCAGTTGAATATATCGTGGGCAAATATGCTGCTCAAGATTATATCGATCCGGACACGGGTGAAGTTTTAGTCTCTGCCAACAGTGAAATTAGCTTAGAAGATCTGGCTAAACTATCATTGGCCGGTATTAAAGATATCAGCACGTTGTATATCAACGAGCTAGATCATGGTGCTTATATTTCAGATACGCTGCGTATCGATTCAACCACTAACCGCTTAGAAGCGCTGGTTGAGATCTATCGTATGATGCGTCCTGGCGAGCCACCAACCAAAGATGCTGCCGAAGCGCTATTCCAGAACTTGTTCTTCAGTGAAGAGCGTTATGACCTGTCTAAAGTAGGTCGTATGAAGTTCAACCGTCGTCTCAGCATTCCTGATGACGAAGGTAGCGGTGTATTGTCTAAAGAAGACATCGTCGCGGTAATGAAGAACATCATTCATATCCGTAACGGTTTCGACGAAGTCGATGACATCGATCACTTAGGTAACCGTCGTATTCGTAGCGTCGGTGAAATGGCTGAAAACCAATTTCGTGTTGGTTTAGTCCGTGTTGAGCGCGCCGTGCGTGAACGTCTGTCTTTAGGCGATCTGAACGAGCTGATGCCACAAGACTTGATCAACGCTAAGCCAATTTCTGCTGCAGTGAAAGAGTTCTTCGGTTCTTCTCAGCTGTCACAATTCATGGACCAAAACAACCCGCTGTCAGAAGTAACGCATAAGCGTCGTATTTCTGCACTTGGCCCTGGTGGTTTGACTCGTGAACGTGCTGGCTTCGAAGTCCGCGACGTACATCCAACGCATTATGGTCGTTTATGTCCAATTGAGACCCCTGAAGGTCCAAACATTGGTCTAATCAACTCATTAGCAAGTTTTGCCCGTACTAACTCTTACGGCTTCCTAGAAACGCCATACCGCAAGGTTATCGACGGCGTGATTACTGACGAAGTGGAATACTTGTCAGCAATTGAAGAAGGTCGTTATGTGATTGCACAGGCGAACATCGAAGTTGACGCTAGCGGTCGTATGGCAGAAGAGCAAATTGCTTGTCGTCATAAAGGTGAATCAACCTTTATGCGCGCTGCTGACATCCAGTATATGGACGTTTCGCCACAACAGATTATTTCTGTTGCTGCGTCGCTGATCCCGTTCTTAGAACACGACGATGCTAACCGTGCCTTGATGGGTGCGAACATGCAACGTCAAGCCGTACCCACACTGCGCTCTGAAAAGCCGCTAGTAGGTACTGGTATTGAGCGTACTTTGGCTGTTGACTCTGGTGTTGTGGTTGTTGCTAAACGTGGTGGTTTTGTAGACTACGTTGATGCGAGCCGCATCGTTGTTAAAGTAAATGAAGATGAGCTGCGTCCAGGCGAAGCCGGTATCGACATTTATAACCTGACTAAATACACCCGTTCTAACCAAAACACTTGTATCAACCAACGCCCTTGTTGTGCTGTTGGTGAGCCAGTCGTTCGTGGTGACGTGTTAGCAGACGGTCCGTCTACTGACTTAGGTGACTTAGCCCTTGGCCAGAACATGCGTATCGCATTCATGCCTTGGAACGGTTACAACTTCGAAGACTCGATCTTAATTTCTGAGCGCGTAGCGCAAGAAGACCGTTTCACCACTATCCACATTCAGGAGCTGTCTTGTATTGCTCGTGATACCAAACTGGGTAGCGAAGAAATCACGGCTGATATTCCAAACGTAGGTGAATCTGCTCTGTCGAAACTCGACGAGTCAGGTATCGTTTACATTGGTGCAGAAGTGAAGGGCGGCGATATTCTGGTTGGTAAAGTGACGCCAAAAGGCGAAACACAGCTAACGCCAGAAGAGAAGTTACTCCGTGCTATCTTCGGTGAGAAAGCGTCTGATGTTAAAGACAGTTCACTGCGTGTTCCTAACTCTGTTAAGGGCACTATCATCGACGTGCAGGTATTTACCCGTGACGGCGTTGAAAAAGACAAGCGTGCAGTTGAAATCGAAGAGATGCATATTGCCCAAGCTCGTAAAGACTTAGGCGAAGAGTTCAAGATCCTTGAAGAAGGTGTATTGAGCCGTGCACGTAACCTGTTAATTGGTGCTGGTTTCACTGAAGCGCAAATTGCTGCGTTGCCACGTAAAGATGTATTGGTTCAAGTCATTGACGATGAAGCAAAACAAACTGAACTTGAGCAATTAGCTGAACAGCATGAAGAGCTGAAAGCTGACTTCGATAAGAAGTTTGAAATCAAACGTCGCAAGATCACCCAAGGTGATGACTTGGCGCCAGGCGTACTCAAGATCGTTAAGGTTTACTTAGCGGTTAAGCGTACTATCCAACCTGGTGACAAGATGGCGGGTCGTCACGGTAACAAGGGTGTTATCTCTAAGATTTGCCCAATCGAAGACATGCCATATGACGAACAAGGTAACCCAGTAGACATCGTATTGAACCCGCTAGGTGTTCCATCACGTATGAACATTGGTCAGGTACTTGAAGTCCATATGGGCGCCGCTGCCAAAGGTATTGGTAACAAGATCACTGCGATGCTTGAAGAACAGCGTGAGCTGGCTGAAGTTCGTGGTTACATCAAGCAAGTTTATGAATTAGGTGACGAAGTGCAGCAGCGCGTCGATATCGATTCATTCACTGATGATGAAGTATTACGTCTTGCGACTAACCTGAAAGGCGGTATCCCGATTGCAACTCCTGCATTCGACGGTGCTAAAGAGAAAGAGATCAAGCAGATGCTTGAACTTGCAGGTTTGCCAACCTCTGGTCAGTTGAAGTTGTTTGATGGTCGTACCGGTAACGAATTTGAGCGTCAAGTAACGGTAGGTTACATGTACATGCTCAAACTGAACCACTTAGTTGATGACAAGATGCACGCCCGTTCTACCGGTTCGTACAGCTTAGTGACTCAACAACCACTGGGCGGTAAAGCTCAGTTCGGTGGTCAGCGTTTCGGTGAGATGGAAGTGTGGGCACTAGAAGCATACGGTGCCGCTTATACGCTTCAAGAAATGCTCACTGTTAAATCGGATGACGTTAACGGTCGTACTCAGATGTATAAGAACATCGTCGACGGTAACCATCAGATGCAACCTGGCATGCCAGAGTCCTTCAACGTGTTACTGAAGGAGATCCGTTCACTCGGTATTAATATCGAGTTGGATCAGGCATAAGCGCAGGCCTTTAGCCGCGTTTGGCAAACAGAATGGTGCTCCGTGCAAGCGGAGCACCCGGTTTAACTCCTTCAGGAGAGAAACGTGAAAGACTTATTAAAGTTTCTGAAACAGCAAAGCAAGACTGAAGAATTTAACGGCATCAAAATTGGTCTGGCATCGCCTGATCTGATCCGTTCTTGGTCTTTTGGTGAAGTTAAGAAGCCAGAAACCATCAACTACCGTACCTTCAAGCCTGAGCGTGAAGGTCTGTTCTGTGCGCGTATCTTTGGCCCAGTCAAAGATTACGAATGTTTGTGCGGTAAGTACAAACGTTTGAAGCACCGTGGTGTTATTTGTGAAAAGTGTGGCGTTGAAGTAACCCAAACTAAAGTACGTCGTGAGCGTATGGGTCACATCGAACTGGCTAGCCCAGTTGCGCACATTTGGTTCTTAAAATCACTGCCGTCACGTATTGGCTTAATGCTGGATATGACGCTGCGTGATATCGAACGCGTACTGTATTTTGAATCATTTGTCGTGATCGAGCCTGGCATGACCAGCCTTGAACGTGGCCAAATGCTGACAGAAGAAACTTATCTGGATGCATTAGAAGAATACGGTGATGAGTTCGAAGCTAAAATGGGTGCCGAAGCAGTACTTGAACTGTTACGTGCTATCGATTTAGCGAAAGAAATCGAACAAATGCGTGAAGAATTGCCTTCAATCAACTCTGAGACTCGTCGCAAGAAAGTGACTAAACGTCTTAAGTTGATGGAAGCATTCTACACTTCAGGCAACAAGCCTGAGTGGATGATCTTAAAAGTACTGCCTGTGTTACCACCTGACTTACGTCCGTTGGTTCCGCTCGATGGCGGCCGCTTCGCGACTTCAGATCTTAACGACCTGTATCGCCGCGTGATCAACCGTAACAACCGTTTGAAGCGTCTGTTAGATTTAGCTGCGCCAGACATTATCGTACGCAACGAAAAGCGTATGTTACAAGAGTCTGTTGATGCGCTATTAGATAACGGTCGTCGTGGTCGTGCTATTACCGGTTCTAACAAGCGTCCTCTGAAATCTTTGGCTGATATGATCAAAGGTAAGCAAGGTCGTTTCCGTCAGAACTTGTTGGGTAAGCGCGTCGACTATTCTGGTCGTTCGGTAATTACCGTAGGTCCTACTCTACGTCTGCACCAATGTGGTCTTCCTAAGAAGATGGCACTGGAACTGTTCAAGCCATTCATCTATGGCAAGCTAGAAGGTCGTGGCTTGGCTACTACTATCAAAGCGGCTAAGAAGATGGTTGAGCGTGAAGTAGCGGAAGTTTGGGACGTTTTGGATGAAGTGATCCGCGAACATCCAGTGATGCTCAACCGTGCACCAACACTGCACAGACTGGGTATCCAAGCGTTCGAACCTGTACTGATTGAAGGTAAAGCAATCCAGTTACACCCACTCGTTTGTGCGGCATACAACGCCGACTTCGACGGTGACCAAATGGCGGTACACGTACCGTTAACACTGGAAGCGCAGCTTGAAGCCCGTGCCCTGATGATGTCTACCAACAACATCCTGTCACCAGCCAACGGCGAGCCTGTTATCACCCCGTCTCAAGACGTGGTATTGGGTCTGTACTACACCAGCCGTGAGCGTATTAACGGCCGTGGTGAAGGTATGGCATTTATGTCTGTTGCTGAAGTTGAAAAAGCTTACGCAACTGGCGCTGCTGAACTGCATGCCCGCGTTAAAGTTCGTATCACTGAAACCATTATTGGTGACGATGGTGAGCGCACTGAACAACGCCGTATCGTTGATACGACTGTGGGTCGTGCTCTGCTGTCACTTATTCTGCCAGCAGGTTTGTCATTTGATCTGGTTAACCAGAACATGGGCAAAAAGCAGATCTCTAAACTGTTGAACACCTGTTATCGTCAACTGGGTCTGAAAGATACTGTTATCTTCGCTGACCAATTGATGTATACCGGTTTCCGTTTTGCAACCATCTCTGGTGCCTCTGTAGGTATCGATGACATGGTTATTCCAGACGAGAAATACACCTTAGTTGCTGATGCAGAAGCGGAAGTTCTTGAAATTCAAGAGCAGTTCCAATCTGGTCTAGTAACAGCCGGTGAGCGTTACAACAAAGTTATCGATATCTGGGCAAGTGCCAACGAAAAAGTTTCTAAAGCTATGATGGAAAACCTGTCAACTGAGACAGTGATTAACCGTGATGGTGTTGAAGAGAAACAAGCCTCGTTTAACAGCATCTATATGATGGCTGACTCAGGCGCTCGTGGTAGTGCTGCACAGATCCGTCAGTTGGCGGGTATGCGTGGTCTGATGGCTAAGCCAGACGGCTCAATCATCGAAACGCCAATTACCGCTAACTTCCGTGAAGGTCTAAACGTACTCCAGTACTTTATTTCTACTCACGGTGCGCGTAAAGGTCTAGCCGATACGGCATTGAAGACAGCGAACTCGGGTTACCTGACTCGTCGTCTTGTAGACGTTGCACAAGATTTAGTGGTTATCGAAGACGATTGTGGTACTCACGAAGGTCTAACCATGAAACCGCTGATTGAAGGTGGTGATGTGGTTGAGCCGTTACGTGAACGCGTACTGGGTCGTGTGGTTGCGATTGATGTGTTCTATCCCGGCACTGAAGACGTATTAGCACCACGTAACACGCTACTCGACGAAGCATGGTGTGACAAGTTAGAAGAGCATTCAATCGACGAAGTGATTGTACGTTCTGTTATTTCTTGTGATACCGATTTCGGGGTGTGTGCAGCTTGTTACGGTCGTGACTTGGCTCGTGGTCATATTATTAACCACGGTGAAGCCATCGGTGTTGTGGCAGCACAATCTATCGGTGAACCAGGTACACAGTTAACGATGCGTACGTTCCACATCGGTGGTGCGGCATCTAGAGCGTCTGCAGAAAACAATGTCCAAGTGAAAAACTCGGGTTCATTGAAACTGCATAATGCTAAGCATGTTACTAACAGTGACGGCAAACTGGTTATCGTTTCTCGTTCTTCTGAACTGGCCGTTATTGACGAGCTGGGTCGTGAGAAAGAGCGTTATAAAGTGCCATACGGTACTGTGCTCGAGAAGCTAGAAGAAGCGGCTGTTGAAGCGGGCGATGTTATCGCTAACTGGGATCCACATACTCACCCAATCATTTCTGAAGTGGCGGGTAGTATCAAGTTCGTAGACATGATTGACGGTGTCACTATGACACGTCAAACAGACGAACTAACGGGTCTGTCATCAATCGTGATCCTTGACGTTGGTCAGCGTGGTACTGCGGGTAAAGAAATGCGCCCAATGATCCGTCTGCTTGGCGCTAATGGTGCTGACTTGATGATCCCAGGTACTGAAGTTCCAGCACAGTACTTCTTACCAGGTAGTGCGATCGTTAACTTAGAAGATAACGCGCAAATCAACGTGGGTGACGCATTAGCTCGTATTCCTCAGGAATCGTCTAAAACACGCGACATCACCGGTGGTCTGCCACGCGTTGCTGACTTGTTCGAAGCGCGTAAGCCAAAAGAGCCTGCTATTCTGGCGGAAATCTCTGGTACCATCTCGTTTGGTAAAGAGACCAAAGGTAAGCGTCGTTTGGTGATTACACCTGCTGATGGCGGCGATCATTATGAAGAGATGATCCCTAAGTGGCGTAACTTAAACGTGTTCGAAGGTGAAAAAGTCGAACGTGGTGAAGTTATCGCTGACGGTCCAGAAGCGGCACACGACATTCTGCGTCTTCGTGGTATCCACAACGTAGCAAACTACATTGTGAACGAAGTACAGGACGTTTACCGTCTGCAAGGCGTGAAGATCAACGATAAGCATATCGAAGTGATCATCCGTCAGATGCTGCGTAAGTGTCTTATCACTTCTGCCGGTGACACTGACTTCCTCGAAGGGGAACAAGCTGAAGTGTCACGCGTGAAGATTGCTAACCGCGAACTGATCGCCCAAGGTAAAGTGCCTGCGACCTTTGAACGTGAACTACTGGGTATTACTAAAGCATCTCTGGCAACAGAATCCTTTATCTCAGCAGCATCGTTCCAAGAAACCACGCGCGTACTGACCGAAGCCGCTGTAGGTGGTAAGAGCGATCAATTACGTGGTCTGAAAGAAAACGTTATCGTTGGCCGACTGATCCCAGCCGGTACTGGTTACGCTTATCACAAGACTCGTAATGAAGCGCGTGCGAAGAAAAACGAACCTGTAGTAGTGAACAAGATCACTGCAAGTGAAGCCGAACAGAACTTGGCCGATCTCTTAAACTTGGCTGGTAGCCAAGATTAAGTAATAAGTTTGTTATAAAAAGGCGCCTATGGCGCCTTTTTTCTTGTAATATGCCGCAAAAGTTGGCTATTTCTTGACAGTCAGGCATTACCTTTCTAAAATTCCGCGTCCCACCATTGTGGGATATAGATTTTTCACACCTTATCGTTGAGTTTGATTCAACTGACTCGGAGCTATACATGGCAACTGTAAACCAGTTGGTACGTAAGCCACGCGCGCCAAAAGTCGACAAGACTAACGTGCCTGCGTTGAATGCGTGCCCGCAAAAACGTGGTGTTTGTACACGTGTGTACACTACTACCCCTAAAAAACCTAACTCTGCACTACGTAAAGTAGCTCGTGTGCGTCTAACTAACGGTTTCGAAGTTACTTCGTACATCGGCGGTGAAGGCCACAACCTGCAGGAACATAGCGTGATCTTAATCCGTGGTGGTCGTGTTAAAGACTTACCAGGTGTGCGTTATCACACTATTCGTGGCGCATTAGACTGTGCAGGCGTGACTTCACGTCGCCAAAGCCGTTCTAAATACGGTGCTAAGCGTCCTAAGTCTTAACTTATCCGTTAAGTAAGGCCAAGCTAGTTTTATTTTGAGAATTCCAGTTTTGGAAATCCCTGAAGCATACGGAGAATTGTTATGCCAAGACGTCGCGTTGTAGGACAACGTAAAATCCTACCAGATCCAAAGTTTCACAGTGAGTTGCTGGCTAAGTTCATCAACGTCATTATGCAAGACGGCAAAAAGTCGACTGCAGAAAAAATTATTTACAAGGCACTAGATGTTGTCGCTGAAAAGAAAAGCGAAAACCATTTAGTTATCCTTGAAGCAGCCCTGGACAACGTTCGCCCATCAGTCGAAGTTAAATCTCGTCGCGTTGGTGGTTCTACGTACCAGGTACCATGTGAAGTTCGTCCTGTGCGTCGTAACGCACTGGCGATGCGCTGGTTAGTTGAAGCTGCTCGTAAGCGTGGTGAAAAATCTATGGCTTTACGTCTGGCAGGTGAAATGCTGGATGCGTCTGAAAACAAAGGTACTGCTGTTAAGAAGCGTGAAGACGTGCATCGCATGGCTGAAGCTAACAAAGCCTTTGCTCATTACCGTTGGTAATATGATGGTGTGGGCTTAGGCCCACACCATAGTTGTTGATATTGCCAAGGCTTAGGTCTTGGTGGAGAGGGTATAATCGTGGCTCGTACAACCCCAATTGAGCGTTATCGTAATATCGGTATTTGTGCTCATGTTGACGCAGGTAAAACCACCACAACAGAACGTGTTCTGTTCTATACCGGTTTGTCTCATAAAATCGGTGAGGTGCATGACGGCGCCGCTACCACAGACTGGATGGTTCAAGAGCAAGAGCGTGGTATCACTATCACCTCTGCTGCGGTAACCACATTCTGGCGTGGTATGGATGCTCAATTCACTGAACACCGCATCAATATCATCGATACCCCTGGTCACGTTGACTTTACTATTGAAGTTGAACGATCTCTGCGCGTCCTCGACGGTGCTGTTGTCGTTTTCTGTGGTTCATCTGGTGTTGAACCTCAGTCAGAAACAGTGTGGCGTCAAGCTGATAAATACCGCGTTCCACGTTTGGTATTTATCAACAAGATGGACCGTGCAGGTGCAGACTTTGAACGTGTAGTGAAGCAAATTAGAACTCGTCTTGGAGCCACTTGTGTGCCTATTCAATTGAATATTGGTGCAGAAGAAAACTTCAAAGGCGTGATCGACTTAATCAAGATGAAAGCAATTAACTGGAATGAATCAGACCAGGGTATGACTTTCACTTATGAGGAGATCCCTGCAGAGTTAGCAGCTAAAGCGGCTGAAATGCATGAGTATCTGGTTGAAGTGGCAGCCGAATCTTCGGATGAACTGATGGATAAGTACCTTGAAGAAGGCACGCTATCAGAAGACGAAATTAAAAAGGCGCTACGTCAGCGTACTATAAATAATGAAATCGTTTTAGCGACTTGTGGTTCTGCATTTAAGAACAAAGGCGTTCAAGCGGTACTTGATGCGGTTATTGAATTCTTGCCAGCGCCAATTGATGTGCCTCCAATTAAGGGCATCGATGAGAACGACCAAGAAGTAGAACGCCCATCAGATGACAATGCGCCTTTTGCTGCATTGGCATTTAAGATTGCTACAGATCCATTCGTAGGAACTTTGACCTTTATTCGCGTGTACTCAGGCGTACTCGAATCAGGTTCGGGCGTTTACAACTCTGTCAAACAGAAGCGTGAACGCGTAGGTCGCATGGTGCAAATGCACGCAAACGATCGCACTGAACTGAAAGAAGTCCGGGCTGGTGATATCGCAGCGGCGATTGGTCTAAAAGAAGTGACTACGGGTGATACGCTTTGTGATAACGATCATAGAGTGATCTTGGAACGTATGGAGTTTCCAGAGCCAGTAATTACCATTGCCGTTGAGCCTAAGTCAAAAGCCGATCAGGACAAAATGGGTATCGCGTTGCAAAAACTTGCAGCGGAAGATCCATCATTCCGAGTTGAAACTGACGAAGAATCATCACAAACTCTGATTTCGGGTATGGGTGAGTTACACTTAGACATCATCGTAGACCGTATGCGTCGCGAATTTGGTGTTGAATGTAACGTAGGTAAGCCACAAGTGGCCTACCGCGAAACTATCCGAGCTTCAGTAGAAGCTGAAGGTAAATTTGTACGCCAATCAGGTGGTCGTGGACAATTCGGTCACGTTTGGTTAAAACTAGAGCCTAATGAAGAAGGCGCTGGTTACGAATTTGTCAATGCTGTTGTGGGAGGTGTGATTCCTCGTGAATTCATTCCTGCGGTTGATAAAGGTATCCAAGAACAGATGAAGAATGGCGTTCTCGCTGGCTTCCCTGTGTTGGACGTGAAGGTCACTCTGTTCGATGGTTCATATCATGATGTGGACTCGAACGAGATGGCGTTCAAAATTGCAGGTTCTATGGGCTTCAAAAAGGGTGCGCTTGAAGCGAATCCGGCGTTGCTCGAACCTTGCATGAAAGTAGAAGTAACTACCCCTGAAAATTATATGGGTGACGTCGTTGGTGATTTGAACCGTCGTCGTGGCTTAATTGAAGGGATGGATGATGGCTTCGGTGGCATCAAAATAGTCCATGCTGTAGTGCCTCTTTCTGAAATGTTTGGTTATGCAACTGATTTGCGCTCTGCTACACAGGGTCGCGCTTCATACTCTATGGAGTTCTTGAAGTACTCTGATGCACCGCAAAACATTGCAAAAGCGATTATTGAATCTCGTAGCTAATATCCAGTTACGACATAAATGTTATTATGGTCCAGCACTGACTGGACTATTCTGAAAAGAAAGGAATATATCGTGGCAAAAGCTAAATTTGAACGTATTAAGCCTCACGTAAACGTGGGCACCATTGGTCACGTTGACCATGGTAAAACCACACTGACTGCAGCTATCTCTCACGTACTGGCTAAGACCTACGGTGGCGAAGCTAAAGACTTCTCTCAAATCGATAACGCTCCAGAAGAGCGTGAGCGCGGTATTACGATCAATACCTCTCACATCGAATATGACACGCCTTCACGTCACTACGCACACGTAGACTGCCCAGGCCACGCTGACTATGTTAAAAACATGATCACTGGTGCTGCACAGATGGACGGCGCGATTCTAGTAGTTGCCTCTACAGACGGTCCAATGCCACAGACTCGTGAGCACATCCTGCTTTCTCGTCAGGTTGGCGTACCTTTCATCATCGTGTTCATGAACAAATGTGACATGGTAGATGACGAAGAGTTACTGGAATTGGTTGAAATGGAAGTGCGTGAACTTCTGTCAGAA